>JAUIEL010000500.1 GCA_030428825.1 bacterium | reverse complement strand
TGGCGGACGGGAGCGTCGTCTACCTCTTCGCCTCGTCGCTCCGGGGCGGCGACGCCGGCGACTCCGACTCGTTCAAGAACGGCCCGCTCCCCGGGAACGGCGGGGACGGCCTCCGCGCCTCGAACTCCTCGATCGTTCACGTGCATGGCATGGCAGGGCACGTCGTGAGCGGGGGGAACCCCGGCGTGGCCGACGGCTTCTACGTGGGGAATCCCGGGGACTCGATCGACCTCGATGCGACGTCGAGGGTCGAGGTCTCCGGCGTCACGCTTCGAGGCGGCGTCGACATCGGCCCGGGCGGCGGCTTCGAGTTCGTCCGGCCGCGCGTGCCGGTGCTGAGGCTCGGCGGCTCCGGTCTCCTCGGCGACCAGATCTCGCCGACGCTGCGGGCTCCGATCGGCTCGCGCTACCTCCTGTTCGTCGGGTTCGGCCCGGAGTTCGCGGCGAGCTCGATCGACACCGACCGGTTCGTCGATCCGGCGACCGCGTCGCTCCTCGCGTCCGGGACGACGGTCGTCGTCGACACGGCGCACCCGATCGCGCTCGGCCCTTCGCTCGCCCTCTCCGCCGGCGCCCCGTTCCACTTCCAGGCGCTCGTCCTCGACCCGGCCGGCCGGCTCTCCTGGAGCACCGCCGCTTCGTTCGTCCTCCGCTGACCGCCGGCGACCCTTCGAGTATTCCCGTCCCGGGATCGGGAGGCGCTCTCCCTGACGGTGCGGATGCCACGTTCGACACGTCGGGGAAAACCGCCATGATCCGTTCGATCGCTTCGACCCTCCGCCCCGGACCCGTCGTCCTGCTCGCGCTCCTGCTCCCCTCGGTCGCCGGGGCCGGGACGCTCGTCGTCGACGCCTCGGGCGGCGGCGACTTCCCGGACCTCCCGCCGGCGATCGCCGCCGCGGCGCCGGGGGACACGATCGTCGTCCGGGACGGCGTCTACTCCGCCTTCACGGTCGGGAAGCCGCTCGTCCTCGTCGCGGAGGCCGGGCAGACGCCCGCCGCGGCCGCCGCGGTCGTGACGGGGATCCCGCCGGCGGGGGAGGTCTCGATCGGCGGTCTCGCGCTCGGCCGGGTGGAACTCCGCGACTCGTCCGGCGGGCTCTCCTGGAGCACCGCCGCGTCGTTCATCCTCCGCTGACCGGAGGCGCGGCGCCGGCGTCGACGCGGTGCGCCCGCGCCGAGATCGACCGATCGACGTCGAGGTCGATCCACCGCGGGGCGTCCGGGCGCGGACCGAACCGGACCGTCCCGATCGGGGTCCGCCGTTCGAGCGAGAACGCGCCGTCGCCGGTCGGGCGGAGCGCCCCGACGTACTCGCCGCGGGGGCCGAACAGCGCGAGCCCCGCCTCGGTCCGGGCGACGTGCCACGTCCCGTGTTCCGTCGCGTACGCCCCCGGCGGGCCGCCCGCGGCCGTTTCCGTCGGCGCCTCGGTGAACGCCAGGACGGCGAGGTCGTCCGGGGTGACCGCCGTCAGCACGCGGGGGCCGCGGACCTGTTCGCGCTCGAAGACGACGGACATCGGGCGGGCGCGGCCGGTGACGGCGAACAGGTCGGGCGCGGTCCGCTCGAGCGGGAGCTCGGCGCCGCGGTAGGTCGCGACGACCTTCCCGCCGCGCGCCTCGACCCGGACCGAGCCGAGGACCGGGTTCTCGAACGTCCCGGCGTACCAGGCCGCCGGCCGCTCGGGCGCCTCGCCGCGCTCGCGCCGCTCGAGCCGCCGGAAGAACTCCCGCTCGACGTCGTCCATCTTGAACGCCGACATCCGGAACGCGCGTTCGACGACGACCTGGATCACGACGTCCGGCCGGAACACGGCGACGAGCGGCGGGTCGAGCTCGTACCCGTGGACCTCGAACGTGCGGGAGAAGTGGGGGACGACGAACGGCAGGAGGTTCTCCCCGAACGAGTCGGCGAGCACGATCGCGGTCGGGAGCGCGTCGTCGTCCTGCTCCCAGACCCGTCGCAGCGCGGTCTTCCACGCGCCGCTCCGCGGGACGACCTCGCGCGCGTCCCGCCGCGCGAGGCGGAAGCTCGGTTGGAGCAGCTCCTCCTCGAGGTGGGTCGTGCGTCCCCAGGAGTCGGCGAGCTCGCGGATCGGGGTGACCGTGAACCGCTCGAGCGGGACCGGCGCGAGGCGCGGGTCGGTCGCGGCGAGTCGCTCGAACAGCGCGTGGTACGCGTGGTACGCGCCGAGCGGGTTCCAGTGCGTGCCGTACGGGTAGTAGAGGAGCGACCCGTCGTCCCGCCGGCGTTCCTCCCGCAGCCGCCCGCGGACGTCGACGAGGGCCGTCTCCCCGCGTTCGCGCGCGCGCTCGACGAGTCGGTCGAGCGGGATCGGGCCGAGCGGAGGGGCGCGCAGCCAGTCGGGGAGCCGGTCCGGGTAGACCGACGCCTTGTCCGGGGCGACGATCACGACGTAGCGGCACCCCGCGGATTCCAGCCACTCGGCGCGCCGGCGGATGACGTCGAGGATCGAGTCGAGCTCTCCGTCCGACGCGGGCCGGAGTCCGCGGTGCTGCTCGACGATCTCGTTCACGGTGCAGAAGAGCCAGCCGTCCTCGCCGACGTGGAACCCGTCGCTCGGCGAGGTCCGGAGGCCGAACAGCATCAGGCGGTTGTACGCGCGGACGAGCGTCGTCCGGAACCGGAACGCGTCGTCGAGGTACGCCTCGAACCGCCGCGGGAACGAACGGAGCGCGTCCCGGGTCCCCGGTCGTCCGGGCGGCGGCGCGGGGTCGCGGTTCTCGCTCCGGACGGCGGTCGGGTCGTCCGGCGTGACGAGGTGCGTGACGCCGGGGAGCGTGATCCCGACCAGGAAGAGCGCGATCAGCACGACGTCCGCCGCCGCGCGCGTCCTCGGGTGCCGGTCCGGAGTGGGGCGGGGCTCGGTCACGGCTCAGAACCGGAAGTAGATGAACGGGTTGTGGGTCCCCGCGGCGAGCTGCATCGCCGAGAGGAGGAGGACGGCGACGAGGACGAGGACGCCCGCCGCCTCGACCGCGGCCGCCCGGAGCGGTCCGCCGTCCGCGTCGCGCGCGCGGATCCGGGCGACGGCCCACGGGACGACCGGCGTCGCGCCGATCGCGCCGGCGACCAGCGCGAGGAGGACGTTCGGGGAGGCGACGGACCGGACGGGGTGGAGCGCCGGGTCGCCGCCGGCGCCGACCAACGCGCCGAGGTAGGCGAGGGCGTGCTCGAGCGTCTCCGCCCGGAAGAAGACCCACGCGATCATCACCGCCAGCAGCAGGTACGCGTGACGCGCCGGGCGCGGAGCGCGCTCGAGGAGCGCGCCGAGGCCGGATCGCTCGACGACGAGGAACAGTCCGTGCAGCGCGCCCCAGACGATGAACGTCCATTGGTCGCCGTGCCAGAGACCGCAGAGGAGGAAGACGATCCAGAGGTTCAGGACCGTCCTCGCGCGCCCGATCCGGTTGCCGCCGAGCGGGACGTAGAGGTAGTCGCGGAACCAGCGCGAGAGCGTCAGGTGCCACCGCCGCCAGAACTCGGTCACCGATCGCGCGACGTACGGGTGGGCGAAGTTCTCGGGGAAGGTGAAGCCGAGCATCATCCCGAGCCCGATCGCCATGTCGGAGTAGCCGGAGAAGTCGAAGTAGATCTGGATCGAGTACGCGACGAGGCCGACCCACGCGAGCCCCGCGCCCATCTCGCCCGGCGGGAGCGCGAAGACGTGGTCCGCGGCGACGGCGACGGTGTTCGCGACGAGCATCTTCTTGCCGAGCCCGATCGTGAACCGGCGCACGCCGGCGGCGAACGTCGCGCGCCGGATCGTCCGCGCCGCGATCTCCCTCGCGATCTCGCGGTAGCGCACGATCGGCCCGGCGACGAGCTGCGGGAAGAGCGCGATGTACATCCCGAACGGCACGATTCGCCGCTCGGCCGTCACGTCTCCGCGGAAGACGTCGACGACGTACGACATCCCCTGGAAGGTGAAGAACGAGATGCCGATCGGGAGCGCCACGTCCGGGACCGCGAGGCCCGCGCCGCCGAACGCCTCGGCCAGGCGCGAGAGGTTCGCGCCGAGGAAGCCGAGGTACTTGTAGACGACGAGGACGGCGAGGTTCCCCGCGATCGCGAGCCCGAGGATCCAGCGCGCGCGCCCGGTCCCCCGCGTCCGCTCGAGGAGGAGGCCGGCGCCGTGGTTCCACGCGATCGACGCGAGCATCACGAGCACGACCTCCTGCTCGCCCCACGCGTAGAAGAAGAGGCTCGCGAGGAGGAGCCACGCGTTCCGGAGCGCGCCGGGGAGCGCGAAGTGGACGAGCAGGACGACCGGGAGGAACGCGAACAGGAAGACGGTCGAGCTGAAGACCATGGGCGGCGATGAGGTCCGCGAGGCGCGGGAGCCTCGGCCGGGCGGGACGCGTTCGGGTCGGAGAGGCTAGCAGATCGCGGCGCCGGGCGAGCCCGGCGGCTCGGCCGACGAGACCTCCGGCCGGCGAGAACTTGCACGGCGATGAGGTGAAGGTCAACGACCTCGTCACGGGGGCCGGACACCGGGGGCCGGACACCGGGGGCCGGACAGGAGCGCGTGAGCCGAGTCGACGAACTCGTGACCCGAGCGCATTCCTCCGGTCGTCTTCGGATCCGGCCCCTCTCGTTCCCCGCTCACACCCTCCCGAGCGCGAACCCCTTCGCCACGTGATTCCGCACGAACCCGATGACCACCACGCCCGGGACGAGCGTCAGCACGCCGGCCGCGGCGAGGACGCCCCAGTCCATCCCGGCCGCGGAGACCGTGCGGGTCATCGTCGCCGCGATCGGCTTGGCGTCGACCGACGTGAGCGTCCGGGCGAGGAGGAGCTCGACCCACGAGAAGGTGAAGCAGAAGAACGCGGTGACGCCGACGCCGCCCTTGATCAGCGGGAGGAAGATGCGGACGAAGAACCGCGGGAACGAGTAGCCGTCGAGCTTCGCGGTCTCGTCGATCTCGCGCGGGACGCCCGACATGAACCCCTCGAGGATCCAGACCGCCAGCGGCACGTTGAACAGCATGTGCGCGAGCGCGACGGCGAGCGGCGTGTCGAACAGCCCGACGCTCGAGTAGAGCTCGAGGAACGGGAGGAGGAAGACCGCCGGCGGGGCCATCCGGTTCGACAGGAGCCAGAAGAAGAGGTGCTTGTCTCCGAGGAAGCGGGTCCGGGAGAAGGCGTACGCGGCCGGGAGCGCGACGAGGACCGAGAGGACGGTGTTCAGGAGCGTCGCGGCGAGCGAGTTCAGGTAGCCGCCGTACCACGACGGGTCGGTGAAGATCGTCCGGTAGTTCGCGAGCGTCGGCGCGTCCGGCCAGACCGTGAACCCGCCGAGGATCTCGTCGTTCTCCT
>JAUIEL010000499.1 GCA_030428825.1 bacterium | reverse complement strand
CCCGATCGGCGCCCCGAGCTTCGCCTTCTTCTTCTGCGGGAGCGCGAACACCTCGAGCCGCTGGCTCCCGTCCCCGACCTGGCGCACGAACGCGACCTCGTCCACGCCGTCGGCGTCGACGTCGATCGCGCACATCGACACGACCTCGCCCTTGGTCGACGGCGTGCCGAGATCCTTCTTCTTCGTCGACGCGATCACCTTCCCGGCGTTCCCGTCGAACTCCGTCGGCGCGCGGTGGACGTACAGCCGGTACCGCCCTCCCCGGTCGAGCTCCTGCTTCAGCACCACGACCTCGTCGACCTCGTCGCCGTCGACGTCGGCGCCGATCACGAACCGGGCCGGCCGCTTCCCGGACGACTTGTAGAAGGTGGCGTCCGAGGCGTACGCCGTCGGCGTCACGGTCGAGCCGAGCGGCGCGTGGACCAGGAGCGACATCTTCGATCCCCCGTCGGGGTCCGCCTTCACCAACGCGACATCGTCCCCGACCTGCGCGAACAGGACGAGGGGCAGCAAGGTCGTCAGCATGCGTTCTCCTTCTTCCGCGGCCCCGGGGGGCGGGGGGCCGGCAGCCATGATACGCCGCGACCGCGCGGCCGTAACCGAACGATCGGTGCGCGCTCTCCCTCGCGACAGCGTCCAAACACTGGACGGCCTCGGGTCGGGCGCGGCGGCCTGACTCGGTCGACGGCCCGCTCCCCCGAGCGCATGATGGAGGAAGGTCGACAAGAGGAAGGAACCGCGATGGCCCTCCGCCCGTCCCGATTGGTCGTCCCCGTGCTCGTGTCGTGGATGGCGGCGTCGCCGCTCGTCGAATCGTCCGCCGCCCAGGACGAGGAGATGGACCCGGAGCTGGCGGAGATCGCCCGGCTGGTGCGGGACAACTTCGCCCCGCTCGTGCGGCGAACGACCACGCGGCTCGACCGGGAGTTCGGCGAGGGGACGTTCGAGTACCGCTTCGACGACGACGTCGTCCCGCGTCCGTACGTCTTCGCCATCCAGCCGAGCGATCGCTCCACGACCGACGACCTCGCGCGCGAGTACGCCGAGGTCTTCTCGTTCCTCCGGACCTACTTCACCGCCGAGCTCGGGGAGATCCTCGAACTCGGCGAGATGAAGCGCCCGATCGTCGTGCTCGTGTTCGACAGCGAGGAGGCGTACCGAGCGATCCGCGACGCCCGCCCCGAGCTCGGCCTGCTCGACCCCGACCGCGTCGGCGGCTACTTCGACCCGCAGGCGCGGAGACTCGTCCTGTGGCGCCAGCCGTACCTGTACACCGTCCTGTTCCACGAGGGGACCCACCAGCTGATCGACTACGCGGCGCAGGCGTTCGGCACCCGGCAGGTCCAGGAGTCGCCGTGGTTCCAGGAGGGGTTCGCCGACCTCATGGGCGGGTGGGCGCGCGTCGACGACGGGGACGGCCCGCCGCGGTTCGAGCTGGCGAGGTTCGCGCCGCACCGATTCCGCGTCCTCGCGTGGGCGCGGGAGGAGGACGAGCTGTTCACGGTCCGGCAGCTGGTCGAGATGAACCAGCTCGGCTTCCAGAGCCTGATGCAATCGAAGGATCCGAAGGTCCGTCGCCGCGCCGGGCTCGTGTACGCCCAGGGCTGGGCGCTCTCCATGTACCTGTGGCACGCGGACGACGCGGAGAACCGCGACGCGTTCAAGCGGTTCATCCGGCTCGAGACCGAAGGGAAGGGGAGCGACCTGACGTTCGCGGACACCTTCCGGATCGCGTCGAACGACGACTGGCACGCCCTCGACGCCGACCACCGCGCCTGGGTGTTCGACGTCCTCCCCACGCTCCCTCCCATGGACTCGCCGAACCCGCCGGAGGACGGCTGAGCCGGCGAGGGGGAACGGGGGTCGGCCTTCCCCGGGCCGGCCGACCCCCGCCCGGACGCCCGATCGAGGCGAACTCGCGACCGACGCGTCCCCGTTCCCGGCCCCCGCGTCGCCCGCCGCCGTTCGATCGGCGCCCGGGCCCGACTACGGCTCGTGTTCGACGTCGTCGAAGAGCCACTTGTCGAAGCCGAAGCTGTTCTCCGGCATCTCGACCTCCTTCTCCCCCGTCGCCATGGCCATGGTGTCGAGGAACACCTCGTCCGTCACCTCGTCCGGCGCGCCGTGGTAGAAGTGCGGGACGACGGTGATCACGAGCTCCTTCGAACGCTTCGCCGTGTTCTCCTGTCCGAACAGGTAGCCGAGGACCGGGAGGTCCCCCAGCCACGGCGCCTTGTTGCTCGCCTCGATGTCCTCGTGACGCGACAGACCCCCGAGGACGAACGGCTGTCCGTCGATCAGGCGGAGCTTGGTGACGATGCGCCGCCGCGAGATGATCGGCGTCCCCTGCGGCGTCGTCCCGGCGAGGTCGTCCGACTCGAACTCGATCTCGACCTCGGACGACTCGAGACCGATCACCGGCGCCACGTTCAGCGTCATGCCGAGCGCGTTCTTCGATCCGACCGAGTGGTTCAGGAACCGGTTGTGCGCCGCGAAGTCGGACCCCTGGTCGAGGCGCCGCGGCTCGATGCCGAACGCGTCCGGATCTCCGGGCGTCGCCTCGAACGAGAGGAACTGATCGACCGCCGACCACGTCCCGACCTGGTTGTTGAACGCGTACACCTCCGCCTCGGCGAGGACCCGGGACTTCCCCTTGACGCGGAGGAAGTCGAGGTAGGCCGACGTGAGGAGGTAGTTGGCGGAGAGGAGGTACTGCGTGCTCTCCGACAGGATCGACCCGTCCCCGGTCACCGTCACCGTCCCGAGGTTCGGGTTGAAGTGTCCGGTCGCGCCCTCGTACCGCTCGCGCCCCTGGTGCCCCGTGAACAGCACCTCGAACAGGCTTCGGCCCGGACCGTTCTTCCACGAGATCCAGTCGACACCGAGCGACAGGTCGTTCGAGAGATCGACCTCGTAGATCCGGAACTCGAAGTGCGCCTGCGGCGGCGGCCGGTCGAGATCGGCGGCGGCGGAGAGGTACGCCTCGACCCGGACCGGCTCGTCGCGACGGGTCACCCGGTTGCGGAACCGGTCGACGCGGGTCGCGCCGTCGCCGGCGTAGAACGACGCGAACGTGTCGACCGTCTCCGCCGGACGGAACCGCGTGGCGTACTCGACCGTCTCCGAGCCGTCGACCCCCTGCCGGAGCCAGTCGACGTCGAGCGCGGCGACGGCGCGGCGGATCGGCTCGACCTGGAACTCGGGGCAGATCACCTGGACGAACGTCTGGTTCGCGACCCAGTCGAAGACGATCTCGGCCCGGCCGCCCTCCAGCCCGGTGACCAGGCGGAGAGCGCCGCGGACCTCGTTGGCGTGCGCGTTCGAGATCGGGATCAGCACGGTGACGTAGTCGTTGATCAGGTTCTTCTGGTTGACGCGCAGGACCTTCACCACGCCCGAGTCGGGGTCGATGTTGATCTGTTCGTCCTGATTGAAATAGTCGTCGAGCCGACTGTTCGTCTGGCCGGTCGAGAGGCCGGACGTCGGGCTCTCGTCGCCTCGACGGTTCTGGACGCCGGACGACTCGTTCCCGGTCTGGCCGGGGTTCTGCCCGCTGGCCGGCGCGACGAGCGCGACCGACACGGCGAGCACGAGGGTGAGGATGCGGTTCTGCATGACCTTGACTCCTGGTTCTCGCCGGATCACTTGGAGAGGAAGCCGGGCTCGTTCGCCGGCGTCGCCACGTTCTCTTCCCGACGCGCGGTCCGCTCCACGCGGCGGTCGTCGTCGTCCAGGTTGGTGTCGCCGAAGTCGATCACCTCGGTCTGCAGCGTCACCACCACCATCGTCTTCTGGTCGAGGCGCGACTCCCCGCCGAACAGCGACCCGAGCACCGGGATGTCCCCGAGCCAAGGCATCTTGTTCGCGCTGTCGACGCGTCGCTGGCGCACCATGCCGCCGATCGTGATCTCGCGCCGGTCGTGCGGGATCTTCAGCAGCGTGTCGAGGTCGCGACTGGCGAGGACCGGCGCCCCGTCGTCCGAGAAACCGGTGAGCTGGACCATCGAGAGGACGATGTCGATCGTGCAGCCGACCTGGTTGATGGTCGGCGTGATCGTCATGAAGAACCCGGTCTGCGCCGCGCCGAGCGCACGCTCGGCGAGGCTCGGCACCACCACGCGGTTGTCCGGGTAGTCGGCGATCCGCACGCCGAGCGCGTCGGTCGTCTCGTTCGGGTTCGGCGTGTCGACCAGCGCGTTCGTGTCCCCGTACGGGTCGAGCGGCGACAGACGCGCCCCGGCCCGCTGGTCGGGGTTGTGCTTCTCCTGGTAGTAGAGGATCTCGTCGCCGACCTCGAGGATCGCGGGGCTCCGGTTCAGGATCGCGAGCTTCGACCGGGTGAGGACGGTCGCCCGTCCCTTCGCCACCAGGAAGTCGAAGTACGCCGACGGAACGTTGTACCAGTACGCGGCGTTCCGGCCGGTCGTCTCGAGCTCTCGCCCGGGGAGCCCGGCCGTCCCCTTCCCGGAGGAGTAGAGGAGGGCGTTCGGACCGGAGAGCGTCGAGATCTTCTCCTTCTCGGCGAACGCCCCGAGAGCGAACAGGTTGCGTCCCGGACCGTTCTTCCACGACACGTAGTCGAGGCCGAGCTGTCCGTCGTCGCTCACGTCGACCTCGTACACGGTGACGCGAGCCTCGAGCTGCGGCGTCGGCTGATCGAGCCGCTCGATCCCCACGAGCAGGCGCTCCATCCCGGACGGCGTGTCCTCGAGGAAGACGGCGTTGATCTGCCCGTCGGGGAGGACGCGCACGTTCGGGGTCCCCTCGAGCTCCGCCACGCTCAGGAAGTCGACCTCGGCCGCGTTTCGGTGCTTGAGCTGGTGGACGCGACGCGCCGTCTCCGTCCACGAGGTGAGCCCGGTCCGATCGAGACTCGCCATCAGGTCGTCGAGGTACGGCTCCTGGTACTCCGGAAAGACGACGAGGATCTTCCCGCTCTGCAGGTCGGGAGCGGCGTACGACACCCACGCCCCCTCCTCGATCTCCATCACGCGGCGCACGAACCGGACGACCGCGTACGGGTTGACGTTCCGGAACTCGTAGACCTTCGGGATGTACCGGTTCGTCTGCGCCTTGTTGCTCGTGCGCAGGATCTTCACGAGGTTGTGCGGCACCTCGGTCGGCGCCCGGCTCGCGTTCCCCTCCTGAGCGTCCGCGGGGGTCGCGCCGATCCCCGCCGCCAGGACGACGACCAGGCCGACGCCGTTCCACCAGGTCTTCATGACTCCTCCTTCGTCGAGGCCGGGGCGTGCGGCGGGGCCGCCTTCCCCTTGCTCCAGGCACGCCAGAACAGGAACGGGATGACGACGAACGACACGAGCATCAGCCCGAACAGCCCCTTGCCGAACAA
>JAUIEL010000498.1 GCA_030428825.1 bacterium | reverse complement strand
GGGGATGAAAAAAAGCGAAAGCCGTTTGCAGCTCGACCCCGTTACGTCCGCTGAGAGTGGGTATAGTTTCGTCCGTCAGAGGGTGCCTCGCGTCCGACCGCCGCCCGACCGGCCCGCCGCGACTCCCCCCGACCACGAACCCAGCACAGTTCGGCGAGACCGGGTGCATGCCCGGGGACTGGGAGTGAGCGGATGTCGAGAGCGGAAGCGCCGGTCCCATGAAGGACCAGGAAAGACGCCCCCTCTCCACCGAGAAGGAGGACGCGCCCGGAGCCGAGGAGCTGGGGCGTCGCATCGACCGCGTCGCGCGGGACACTCGGGACGAGAAGCTCGCCTCCGTCGCGGAGGAGTTCCGCGCGGGGAGCGTTTCGCCGGCCCGCCTCCACACGGCGCTGATGGACACCTTCCGGGTCCACCGGAGCCTCGAGGCGTACTCCCTCCTCTACGAGCTGAACTTCCGTGAGTTCATGCTCGTCATCCAGAAGCGGCTCCGCTTCGTTTCGTCCTCGATCGACGCCCACGACATCCTTCAGGACGTCTTCGTCTCGATCTTCCGCTACCCCCACAAGTTCCGGGACGAGAAGGAGTACTCTTTCCGCAACTGGTCGTACTCCATCATCCGGAACACCATCCTGAAGCACCTCCGCACCTCCAACGCCCCCGAGGTCTCCTCCGATTCGTTCGCGGAGACGTTGGAGGACGAGCAGAACCCCGGGCCGCTCGGGACGCTCGTGAAGGAGGAGAGCGTCGAGGAGTGTGGTTACCTCTGGCTCCTCTTCCTCGTCAACTACCGGCGGGCCTTCGACGAGCGCCTGAACGAGCGCGAGCAGAAGGCGCTGACCCTGGTCGAGGTGAAAGGCGTGCGTTATCGGGAGGCGTCGGAGGTCCTCGACATCAAGCTCGAGAACCTCAAGATGGTGATCTGTCGCGCGCGCAAGAAGATCTTCCGCCAGATCTCCGAGATCGCGGGAGGTGAGGCATGACCGTCGAACTCCGGTTCATCCCGTGCGCCGACTTCGAGCTCGCGATCCACGCGTACGTGGACGGTGAGGTGAACGAGGTCGAGGCGAAGGACCTCGTCGTCCACCTCGAGCTCTGCCAGCCGTGCCGCCAGGCCGTCGAGCTGCTCCGCAAGCAGGTCCGCATCCACCGCGAGTCGGTCGAGTTCGGCGAGATGGCCGACGCGCTCGACCAGAACGCGTTCCTCCGGCGGCTGCACGGCCGGCTGATCGAGGAGAACCTCGACCGGATGGCCGGGCTCTTCTTCGAGCTCGGCAAGGCGTACTTCCTGTCCGGCAACGACTCGAAGATGCGCATCTACCTGCACAAGAAGGCGATCTCGATCGAGCGCGCGCGCGCGGAGGGACGTCGTCTGGTGAAGGAGACGTCCGAGCTGGCCGACCGGGTCGACCCCTCGCGCGAGGCCCGGTCCTCCCTGAAGCGGGCGAACGACCTCCTCCGCGGCAAGCGGAAGCTGAAGGACCCGAAGCCGGGGCGGACCGCCCTGGACAACGCCCGCCGGTTCCTCGAGGAGTGTCTGATCCTGAAGTCGGACCACTCGGCGGCGCGCCTCTTCCTGGCGGGGTACTTCCTCCGGGTCGATCGCGTGGACGAGGCGATCGAGGAATACCACAAACTGCTCGGGCGGACGGACGTTTCGAAGCATCACCGCGCCCTCGCGCTGCAGGCGCTCGGGAACGCCCACGGGATCCGTCGCGAGTACGAGAAGTCGGTGGAGTGCTACGAAGAGATCTTCCGTTCCGATCTGGCGGGGGACGATCCCCGGTTCTTCCACGTTCCGCTCGGGCTGGCGATGTTCCTCGCCAAGCTGGGGCGGTTCGACAAGGCGGTGGAGGCTTTCGGACGGGTCGTCGAGAACTACCCGGACAAGATCGGGGACGCCCGCGCCATTCTGTCACGGGCCGAGGTCTTCCGAGGCCTGCTGGCCGAACGGCAGGCGTTCCGGTCCGAGTTGGTGGCTCGTTACCCCATGCTCTTCGCGAGCTAAGAACGATGTCGCGAAGGTCAGGAAACCATCTGATGTCTGGTCGGCTCATGAGAACGAACGAACGCCTTCTCCCTACGGGGGCCGCTCTCCTGGCTGTGGCGTTGCTCTGGTCTCCTCCCGTCCACGGGGGCGGGGGCCCGTACGACAACGACGCGCCGTTCGGGATGCCGGAGAACAACCAGAGCGGCGACGAGCCGATCCCGACCAACACGATCGCGAGCAGCGCGCCGATCGTCGCCGACGTCAGCGCCCGCCTCGCGTCCGCGAAGGTCGCGGCCGTCGACGACTCGGCCGCCCGGCTCCGGATCATGGGCGCCTCGGTCGCCGCCATCGGCGACGCGTCCGACGTCCAGGCGCTGGAGGACCAGGGGTTCGACCCGACCGTCCTCAAGGTCGAGGACGGGGACCAGGCGGTGCTCGAGGCGAACGATTTCGGCACCGACGCGACCGGCGCCTTCCGAGTCCTCCCGGGCGACGCCCAGCTGGAGCTCGCGCCCGGAACGGCGGGCGACCTTCACACCGCGTACGTCCTGCTCGGCCCGCCCGGCGCGCTCGGCGATCTCGTCGCGATCGAGCGGATCGTCCCGCTCCCGCTCTGGGGGACCGTCGGAGTCGACCTCGAGCAGATCGACGCCGCCGCCGAGCAGGTCGCGTCGCTGAAGGACCTCGGGGTGATGGTCGTGCTGACCAGCACCACGTTCGACCTGATGACCGGCCAGACGTCGTTCTCGATCGACGCGAGCGCGCGGTGGGTCGTCGGCGAACTCGACAAGGGAGCGCGGGTCAGCACGTACGGACTCTGATCGCTCCGCCCGGCTCGCGCGACGCCGGCCCCCTCCGCGGGAGGGAGCCGGCGTCGTTCCGTTCGGGAGGGGGGTCGGGACGGGCCGCGACTCGCTAACATCCTCGGCGTGCACGACGATCCGATCCTCGACGGTCTGAACGAAGCCCAGCGCGACGCGGTCACGCACGAGGGGAGTCCGCTCCTCGTGGTCGCCGGGGCCGGCAGCGGCAAGACCCGCGTGATCACGCGCCGCATCGCGTGGCGGATCCGCGCCGGCCTGCTGCCGTGGCGCACGCTGGCGATCACGTTCACGAACAAGGCGGCCGGGGAGATGCGCGAGCGCGTCGCGTCGCTCGTCGGCGACTCCAGGGTCTGGCTGTCGACGTTCCACGCCCTCGGCGCCCGGTTCCTCCGGATGGAGGCGGACGCGTTCGGCGTCGACCCGAACTTCACCATCTTCGACGCTCAGGACCAGGCGACCCTGTTGCGCGAGATCCTGAAGCAGCAGGGCCTCGGCGGGCGCGAGCACCGCCCCCGGGACTACGCGGCGGCGATCTCCTCCCTGAAGAACCTCGGCGAGCTCCCGCCGGAGGAGGAGACCGGCGACCGCGAACTCGACGTCTACCGCGCGTACGAGCGGGCGCTCGAGGAGAGCCGGGCGCTCGACTTCGACGACCTCCTCTGTCGCACGGTCCGCGGTCTCGAGGCGGACGACGCCCTGCGGGATCGGCTGGCGGGCCGGTTCGACACCGTGCTGATCGACGAGTACCAGGACACGAACCGCATCCAGTATCGGCTGGTCCGGCTCCTGGTCGACGGGCACCGCGACGTCTGCGCGACGGGCGACCCCGACCAGTCGATCTACCGTTGGCGCGGCGCCGACGTCCGGAACATCCTCGACTTCGAGCGCGACTTCCCGGGGACCCGCGTGGTCAAGCTCGAGGAGAACTACCGCTCGACCAACGGCATCCTGAAGGCCGCCTCGGTCCTGATCGCGCACAACACGCAGCGGGTCGAGCGGGAGCTCTGGTCGCGCCTCGGAGACGGCGAGCCGATCCGCATCGCGGCCGCGTCGACCGAGGGGGACGAGGCGCGACAGGTCGTCCAGGGGGTCGAGCGCGCGATCGCGGACGGCTACGGGCCGCACGAGATCGCGGTCTTCTACCGGACGAACGCCAGCTCGCGCGCGATCGAGCAGGCGCTCCGCGATCGGAACCTGCCGTACGTGATCGTCGGCGCGGTCGAGTTCTACGAGCGGCGCGAGGTGAAGGACCTCCTCGCGTACCTCCGCCTCCTCGTGAACCCGCGCGACGTCCTCGACCTGCAGCGCGTGGTGAACGTGCCGAGCCGCGGGATCGGGACGAAGTCGTTCGCGGCGCTCCGGTCCCACGCCGAGGCGACCGGCCGGCCGGTGCGGGAGGTCGTGTTCGACGCGGACGCGATCCCGGGCCTCCGTCCGGCGGGGCGGCGCGCCATCCGCGGGTTCGCCGAGCTGCTCGAGGACCTCCTCGCGATGCCGACCTCGCCGGTCCGGCCGATCCTCGAGCGGGTGATCGAGCGGATCGGGTACCGCCGCTATCTGCAGGACGCGGACGACCCGCTCACCGACGAGCGTCTGGAGAACGTCGACGAGCTGGTGCGCGCGCTCCACGAGTACGACCTCGCCACGCCGGACGGCTCCCTCGAGCGCTTCCTCGCGGAGACGGCGCTCGTGCGGAGCCGCGAAGCGGACGCCGACGACGAGCCGCGGATCACGCTGATGACGCTGCACGCGGCGAAGGGGCTCGAATACCCGGTCGTCTTCGTGACGTCGCTCGAGGAGGGGATCCTGCCGCACTCGCGTTCGATGGACTCGGACGACGCGATCGAGGAGGAGCGGCGCCTGCTGTACGTCGGCATGACGCGGGCGCAGCGGCGGCTCTCCCTCAGCTACGCCCGCTCGCGCGGCGGGTACGGCGGGTCGTTCGGCGGCGTGTCGATCCCTTCGCGCTTCCTGACCGAGCTGCCGGAGGCGCTGATCGAGGGACGGCTCCCCGGACGGCGGTCGCTCGAGGTCGTCGACGACTCGGCGT
Source organism: bacterium (assembly GCA_030428825.1). Lineage (GTDB taxonomy): Bacteria > Planctomycetota > B15-G4 > B15-G4 > JADJEK01 > JAUIEL01. Next base: position 496 of record JAUIEL010000498.1, on the reverse strand, counting down.
GGTTCGAGCCCGAGGCGTACGACGACGCTCCGCCGTTCGAGCCGGGCGATCGCGTGATCCACGATCGGTTCGGCGTCGGCCGCGTCGTGCGGCTCTCCGGGTTCGGCCCGACGGCGAAGGTGACGGTCGACTTCCTCGAGGTCGGGCAGAAGAAGCTGATCCTCGAGTACGCGGCGCTCCGGAAGGCGCTGGGCGGCGTCGAATGAGCGGCGAACTCGACCAGGACCTCGAAGAGCTGGCGGCGCGGGCGGCGGCGATCGTCCGCGAGCACGGCGCGAAGGGCGCGGACGGGGTGCGCGAGGTGCTCGAGCGGGCGCTCGAGGCGGCGGCGGGAGAGGCGCCGGGCGCGGCGGAGGGGGCGGCCGCGGCCGCGACGCCGGTCGACCGCTCGCGCTACGCCGAGATCATCGGCGAGAGCCCGGCGATGCTCGAGGTGTTCGCGCTCCTCGACAAGGTGGCGGCGTCGAACATCCCGGTCCTGATCCAGGGCGAGTCG
>JAUIEL010000497.1 GCA_030428825.1 bacterium | reverse complement strand
CGCGTCAGCGCCCTCTCCCTTGCTCTCGTTGCTCTCCCCTGCTCTCCCTTGCTCCCTCTCCCTCTCCCACTCCCTCTTCCTACTCCCTCCGGACGACCTCCAGCACCTCCCCCAGCTTCTTCACCCTCTCCTCGTCCCCCTCCTTCCCCGGCTCCGGCGCGAGCGCTTCGATCGTGCCGTGGCGGGCCGCGGTCTCGAGGAGTTCCTTCATCCTCGTTCGATCCTCGGCGTCGACTCCCTTCAGGGCGCGGATCAGGTCGACGGCGTCGCGGCGGTCGAGGGTCGGTTTCAGCTCGCGGAGGCGGCCGAGGAGGGGGGAGTCGAGGACGACGGATTCGGCCTCCATGACGAAGCCGTGGGGAAAGAGGTCGTCGCCGGCGAAGCGCCAGAACGAGGTGTTGCCGCTCTCGAGGAAGCCGTTGGTGCGGAGGAGGAGGCCGGGGAGCTCGAGGGCGCAATCGAACCGGAACTCGGCCTCGGCGGGGGGGGAGCCGTAGGTGCCGGTCAGGGCGTAGAGGCGTCGCTGGAGCTCGCGCTCGAGCGCCTCGTTCGACCCGAAGTCGGCGGCGGCGAGGCGGTCGCGGGCGACGCGGAGGCCGCTCCACGGGTCGTCGGCGGGGAAGAGGTACCGGAACTCCTCGGGGCGCGGCGGGCGCGCCCGGGCGTCGTCGTCCTTCGCGCGGACGGTCTCGGCGAGGAGGCGGCAGAGCCAGGCCTGGGCGGCGGCGGCGTTCCGCTCGTCGTCGGCGTCGGGCGAGAGGTCGAGGCCGAGACGCCGGATCCGCTCGAGCGCGCGCTTCAGCAGGCGGTCGGCGCCGGTCTCGCCGGTGTGGGGGTCGCGTTCGCCGAGCCGCTTCTTCTCGCGCCAGTAGAGGTCGAGCATTCCCTCGAGGACCGGACCGAGCTCCTCGTCGACCCACGCGTCGAACCGATCGAGCGCGTAGGCACGACCGAGCTCGAGCTCCGCGCCCCGCTTCACGAGCCGCCGGACGAACCGGAGGAGCTCGCGCCGCGCCTCCTTCTCGTCGGGCGGCTCGATCGCGTCGACGAACGTCTCGCGGTAGAGGTAGTGCGCGCCGAACAGGAGGTCCTCGCGTCGGAAGTCGATCCGACGCGTCGAGGAGGCGTCGAGGACGGGGACGTCGCGGCGGAAGTCGACCGGGACGTCGAGCGGGCTCCGGAAGACGCCGGAGAGCTTCATCCGGTCGTCGGTCGTCTCGACCGACGGGAACCCGCGCCCGACGCCCTGCGCGAGGTCCTCCGCGATCGGGCGCGCGTTCCAGCGCTTCTCGTCCTCGTCGTCGCCGCCGCGGCGGATCTTCGTCCACGTCGTGTCGCGGAACGTCGTGCCGTCGGCGAGGACGCGGGTCCGGACGCGCCCCTCGAGGATCGGGACGCACGAGGCGAGAGCGAGCAGGAGGAGCGGAGCGGAGCGGACGGCGCGATGCATGGCGGGGCTCCTCGTCGGATCGGTGGATCGGGAGGTCGGACCGGGAGGAGCGGCGCGAGGGCCCGGCGGCGAACGGCCCGGGCCGATTTTCTCGTCATCCCTTCAGCAGGTCGAGCTCGCGTTCGATGCGCGTCTCGCTCATCCCGACCTCCTCCTCGATCCGGTGGGTCGTCGGGAACCCCCACGCGAGACCGACGATCGCCGCCGCCGGCCCGATGAAGCAGAGCGGCTCCTTCAACACGAGCGCGAGCGTCCCCCAGAAGAGGCCGGCCCCCTCGAGCCCCGCGCCGTACAGGATGCGGGAGTAGACGACCCCCTGCAGGCGGACGGCGACGTTCGGTTCGTCGGAGCGGGCGAGGAGGCGGGGGAGGACCGAGCACGCGGCGACGATCAGGACCGAGAGGACGCCGCCGGCGATCAGCAGGGGCGTCGCGGGGAGCGCGTCGGAGCGCTCGACGCGATCGATCAGGAACCACGCCACCGCCGACAGGGCCACCAGGCCGCCGAGCAGGCCCGCGTAGAGGACCTGGACGAAGTTCCGCATGCGGCCGAACGTGACGTGGGGAGATTTCGTGCGGAGGAACATGATCCGATCGGGTCGATTCGGTGGGATGGGCCGACCCTGATCTTATCGCGAGGGACGGGCCATCGGTCGACGGGAGCAGTCGGAGAGCGGGTCGGGGGCGGCGGCGGGGTCCCGCGACGTCGCCCGCTCGGCGTCCGTGGTCGGGCTGGCCGTCCTCTCCAGTCGGATCCTCGGCCTGGTCCGCGAGCAGGTCTTCGCGGCGTTCTTCGGGGCCGGGCTGGTGTTCGACGCCTACGTCACGGCGTTCCGGATCCCGAACCTCTTCCGTGACCTGTTCGCGGAGGGGGCGCTCTCCGCGGCGTTCGTGAAGACGTTCTCCCAGGAGCTCGACCGGAACGGCGAGGCGCGCGCGTGGCGGCTGGCGTCGCGCGTCTTCTGCGCGCTCGCCCTGGTCGTCCTCCTCCTGGTCCTGTTCGGGATGCTCGCCGCGCCGGCGTTCGTCACCGCGCTCGCGCCGGGCTTCACCGACGAGAAGCGCTCGCTCACGATCCTCCTCGCCCGGGTGATGTTCCCGTTCCTGCTGATGGTCGCGCTCGCCGCGGTCTCGATGGGGATCCTGAACGCCCGCGACCGGTTCGGGGTCCCGGCGATGGCGTCGACGTTCTTCAACCTCGGCTCGATCGTGGTCGGGCTCGGCGCGGCGTGGCTGCTCGAGCCGACGTTCGTCGAGGCGGTCGCGGCCGCGCTGTTCGACGGCGGCGAGCTCCCGCGCGATCTCGAGCGGGCGACGAACGCGATCCTCGGGATGGCGATCGGCACGCTCGCCGGCGGGACGCTGCAGTTCCTGATCCAGACGCCCTCGCTGAAGCGGACCGGCTTCCGGTTCACGCCCGGCATCGACTGGAAGGACCCGGGCCTCCGGAACGTGTTCGCGCTGATGGTCCCCGCGCTCCTCGGCACGGCGGCGACCCAGGTGAACGTCTTCGTGAACAACAACTTCGCGTCCCGGCTCGACGACGGCGCCGTGTCGTGGCTGAACTACGCCTTCCGACTCATGCAGTTCCCGCTCGGCGTCTTCGGCGTCGCGATCGCCACCGCGACCCTCCCCGCCGTCGCCCGGGCGGCCGCGCGCGACGACCAGGACGAGTTCCGGGCGACGCTCGCCGGCTCGATCCGGCTGGCGCTCTTCCTGACCGTCCCGTCGGCGGCCGGGCTGATCGTGCTCGGCGACCCGATCGTCGCGCTGATCTACGAGCGCGGCTCGTTCCTCGGCGCGGACACCGTCGAGACCGCCGGCGCGCTCGCGTTCTACGCGGTCGGGCTCGCCGGCTACGCGGCGGTGAAGATCCTCGCGCCCGCGTTCTACGCCATCGACGACGCGAAGACGCCGGCCCGGATCTCCCTCCTGTCGATCGTGACGAACCTCTTCCTCTGCGCGCTCCTCGTCGGCCCGCTCGGACACCGGGGGCTCGCGCTCTCGACCGCGCTGGTGGCGACCGGGAACGCGGTGCTCCTCGTCGTCCTCCTCCGGCGCCGGGTCGGCCCGCTGCACGGCCGGTCGACGGCGGCGGCCGGGCTGAAGATCGTCGTCGCCGCGGGGGCCCTCGCCCTCGCCTGTCGCGCGGCCGTGCCTTGGCTCGAGGCGTGGTTCCCCGCCCCGCGGGCCTCCGACCGAGCGGTCGTGGTCGGCGGCGCGATCCTCGCCGGCGCCGCGGCGTACGGCGCGACGTGCGCCCTCCTCCGCGTCGAGGAGCTCCGCCGGATCGTCGCGCTCGTCCGCCGGCCGCGGTGACCGCCGGCGGGGATTCCGTATATTCGTCGGTCCCCGCCGCCCCCGGACCCGCCGCCGTGACGAACCCCGACGAGACCATCCGCGTCCTCCGCGCCGCCCTCGCGGCGACGCCCGACAACGTCGACCTCCGCCTGCACCTCGCCGACCTCCTGCGCGCCGGCGAGCGGCACGACGAGGCGATCGTCGAGTACCGCGCCGGGCTGAAGGCGGCGCCGTCGCACGTCGGGTTGAAGCTCGGCCTCGCGGACGCGTACTTCCGGAGCGGGAAGGACTCCCACGCGGGCGTGGTGCTCGAGTCGGTCCTCGCCGGGGGCGATCCGCCGCCGGCGGCGCGGGTCCTCCTGGCGCGGATCCGCCTGCGCGAGGGGGACGTCCCGGGCGCGGTCGCCGCCTACCGCGAGGCGCTCGACGCCGACCCGTCGTGCGAGGAGAAGACCCTCTCGGAGCACCTCGGCGTCCGACCGGGCGCGCCGGACGACGACGAGGAGGACGACGGCGGCGAGGACGATGGGGCCGGCGAGGTGTTCGAGGGGCGGCTCCGCGCGCGCGGGCCGGCGGACGGCGACCCGGACGAGGAGCACGCGGGACGCCGGATCGAGCGGCCGACGATCGACTTCGACGCGGTCGGCGGCATGGAGTCGGTCAAGGAGGAGATCGACATCAAGATCATCCAGCCGCTCCTGCAGCCGAAGCTGTTCGAGGCGTACGGGAAGCCGATCGGCGGCGGCATCCTGATGTACGGGCCGCCCGGCTGCGGCAAGACGCACCTCGCCCGCGCCACGGCGGGGCAGGTCGACGCGAAGTTCCTCTGCGTCGGGCTGAGCGACGTCCTCGACATGTGGGTCGGGAAGTCGGAGCGGAACCTCCACGCCCTGTTCCAGCGCGCGCGCCGGTCGACTCCGTTCGTCCTCTTCTTCGACGAGGTCGACGCGCTCGGCGCGAGCCGGTCCGACTTCCGCGACCACTCGATGCGGATGGTGATCAACCAGTTCCTCGAGGAGCTCGACGGCGCCAAGGAGTCGAACGACGGCGTCCTGGTCCTCGCCGCCACCAACGCGCCGTGGCACCTCGACTCGGCGTTCCGGCGTCCGGGTCGCTTCGACCGGGTCCTCTTCGTGCCGCCGCCGGACGCGGCGGCGCGCGCGTCGATCCTCCGGGTGATGCTCGAGGGGAAGCCCGCCGGCGCGCTCGACCTCGAGAAGGTCGCGCGCAAGACGGAGGGGTTCTCGGGCGCGGACCTGAAGGGTGTCGTCGACGTGGCGATCGAGGAGAAGCTCCGCGCCGCGATGAAGACGGGGCGCCCGGTCCCGCTGGAGACGGCGGACCTCGTGAAGGCCGTGAAGAAGGTCCGTCCCTCGACGCGCGACTGGTTCGCGACGGCGCGGAACTACGTCCTCTACTCGAACGAGGGCGGCCTGTACGACGACGTGGCGAAGTACCTCGACCTCTGACCGTCGCCGCGCCGCGCGGCGGACGAGAAAGAGGCGGCGGCCGCCCGAGCGGTCGCCGCCTCGTCCTGTCCCGCGTCGTCGACGTCGCTCAGGGATCGAGCGTCGTCGTCACGTGGTTGGTGACGACCGCGGTCGCGTCGACCGGGGCGATGGC
>JAUIEL010000496.1 GCA_030428825.1 bacterium | reverse complement strand
CGTCGGAGCGAGGGGGCGGCGAGGCGGCTCGACGAGTCGGTCTGCCGGCGGATCGAGGCGGCGCTCGCCGGCGACGTTCCGGAGGGCGAAGGGCCCGGCGAGTGACGCCGCCGGCCGGCGCGCTCCGAGCGCCGGTATCATGCGCCCCCCGTGACCGCCGCCGCTCCCTCCACCTCCGCCGCCACCTCCGGCGCCGACGTCGATCCGGCTCCCCGCCGCGTCGTGGTCCGGCTGGTGGCGTCGGCTCTCGCCGTCTGCGCCGTGGTGCTCGGCCTGCTCGCGCAGGACGGGCACGGCGTGACGTGGGACGAGGTGATCGGCGACCTTCCCCACGGCGAGCGACGCCTCGAGTTCCTCCTGACCCTCGACCCTTCCCGGCTCGATCCCTCGTCGCTCCCCGCCGCCGCCTCGCTGGAGGGACACCTCCGCTACCCGCCGGCCCAGTTCGGATCGGAGATGATCTACTCGGTCGCCCCGATCCTCTCCGCCGTCTCGTGCCGGCTCTTCTTCCAGGAGCTCGGGCTGCTGTCGTCGCTCGCCGCGCACCACCTCGTCGCGGTCCTCTCGGCGGCGCTCCTCCTGTTCCTGATCGTCCGGTTCGTCTCGCCGCGGGCCGGGCTGCTCGCCGGGACCGCGGGCGCGCTCCTCCTCGCCACGTCCCCGCGCTTCGCCGCCCACGCGGTGAACAACGTCAAGGACACGCCGGAGGCGTTCCTCTACACGGCCGCGTTCCTCGCCGCGCTCGTCGCGTTCGAGCGGGGCGGCCGCGGGCGTTGGGTGCTGGTCGGCGCGCTCGCCGGGCTCGCCCTCGCGCAGAAGGGGAACGCCTTGTTCCTCGGTCCGCATCTCCTCCTCCTCGCGCTGCTCCAGCCGCGCGGCGAGCGCGCGACGGCGTGGCGCGGGCTCCTCCTCGCGGGGGGGCTCGCCGCCGCGGCGTTCCTCGCGGCGTCCCCCGCGGTCTGGGCCGACCCGTCGCTCCTCCTCCGCCAGCTCGAGTTCGTGATGGACAAGGGGCGCGTCGATCCGATCCCGTTCGTCCGCTCCGACGGCGAGGCGCTCGTGCTGCTCGCGGTCGACCCGCTCGACGGGTGGAAGAACGCGCTCTGGACCACGCCCGAGCCGGTCTGGCTGGCCGCCGTCGCGGGGCTGTTCGCGCGGGTCCCGTGGCGGCTGCGGGTCGCCCTCGGGATCGGGGTCGCGGTCCCGATCGGCCGGACGCTCCTCCCCGGCGCGATCAACTTCGACGGCGTGCGTCACTACCTCGAGTTCCTCCCGCCGCTCGCCATGCTGGCGGGGCTCGGCGTGGCGCGGCTTCGCGAGGCGGTGACGTCGGCGTGGACGTCCGCGCGGGGAACGGCCGGGCCGGTCCTCGCGGCGCTGGCGGTCGCGCCGGGCGCGCTCCTGATCGCGACGACCGCGCCTCACGAGGTCTGCGCGTTCGACGCCTCGGTCGGCGGGCTCGCCGGCGCGCGCGAAGCCGGCCTGCGCGAGGCGGACGACTACTGGGGGACCTCGATCCCCGCCGCGCTCCGCTTCGTCGATCGGACGGCGCCGCCCGGAGCGCAGGTCGTCGTCCCGGTCGGGCCGCACCTCGCCTCCGCCGATCGCGAGCGGCTCCTCGGACCCGACCGCGCGCTGGTCTCGCTGGCGGAGTGCTCGCCCGAGCGGGTCACCTTCGTCGTCGTCCTGCACCGCGAGCGGTTCTTCTCGGCGGCGGTGCGGGAGCTGCGCCGCGCCCACCGGCCGGCGCTCGCGGTCCGGGTGCAGGGCGCGGTGATCGCCGAGGTGTTCCGTCTCGACGAACGCGAGGAGATCGAGGGGCTGCAGCGGGTCGGCGCGGCCGCCGCCGCGGCGCGGGCCCGGCTCCAGGCGTGGATCGCTCGCCACCCCGACCGGGCGCCGGTCGTCCTCGCCCTGTTCGGGGAGCGGCACCGGCGCGGACTCGAGTCGACCCTCCGGGCGCTTCGCGATCTCCTCCCGCCGGAGCTCCACGACGACGCGGCGGTCTACCTCCGCTGAGCCTCCGGCCCTCCGTCCGACTCCGGCTCCTCCTCGCCGTCGATCGTGTCGGGCGCGGCGCCCGGCGTCGCCGGACCCGGGGGCGCCGGAGTCATCCAGGTCTGGTACCAGCGGGTCTCCTTGTCGCCGTGACACTGGTCGCAGTTCACGGGGCCCCGGTTCGCGCGTCGGCGGCGGCGGAGCTCCTCGCTGTTCCAGACCGGCGCGAGCGGCTCGTCCAGGACGTTCACGAGTCGGTCGGACGGGGCGAACTCGGAGCAGCACGGGAAGACGTCGCCGTTGAAGTTGACGCTGACCGACTGCCAGAGGTGGTGGCAGCGCGCCGGTCCGCCGTCCTCGGTCCGGCGGCCCGCGTGGCGTCGATCGCTCGGCAGCCATTCGCGCCGGTCGTCCGGGGTCCAGATCGTGACCGCCTCGAACTCCATCCCGAGCTCGTCGGCGAGGTCGCGCGCCCGGTCGAGCTCGTGCTCGTTCCAGCGATGGACGACCATCTTCCAGACCACGGTCGTGCGGAAGTCGTCCCGCTCCGCCTGCACCGCGCGGAGGCGACGGACGTTCGCGAGGACGGTCTCCAGGACGCCGCCGACCCGATAGCGTTCGTACGTCTCCTGCGACGCGCCGTCGAGCGCGACGACCAGCCGATCGAGCCCGGAGTCGACGAGCGCCTCGAGCTGTCCGTCGCGGACGCGGGTGAGGTTCGACTCCATCCGGACCGAGAGGTCGCGCGCCTTCGCCTCGCGCACGATGTCGAACAGCGCGGGGTTCAGGAGCGGTTCGCCCCAGTTCGAGAGGACGAGCTGGACCGCGTACGGGAACCGGTCGAGGATGCGGCGCGCGTCGGCGAGCGAGAGGAGACCGGACGGCAGGCGCGACTCCCGGGTCGGCGTCGGGCAGAGCGGGCAGCGGAGGTTGCAGACGTTCCCCGGCTCGAGCGTCAGGTGGAACGGGTGCCCGAAGACCCGCTCGTTCCGGAGGACGCCGTTCTGGAACTGGACGAGCCGCTTGTTCAGCTCGTTCCGGAGGCGCCGCCAGGCCCGCGCGAGCCGCCTCACCGGCGCGCCTCGGCCGTCCGGTCGAGGAGCGCGACGAACGAGGGGGCCGCGAGGAGCGCGTCGGCGACCCGCGCGGCCTGGATCTCGTACCCGGCCTCCGTGAGGTGGACGGTGTCGTGGAAGTGCGCGCGATCGTCCGGGATCCGCTCGGCGTCGTCGACGAGGACCGCGCCCTCCGCCGCCGCGACCTCGCGCACGACGCGGTTGTACTCCGCGTACCCCGCGATCAGCGCCGCCGGCGTGAGGAACGGCGTGAACGTGAACGCCTGCGCCGCGTGCGCGACCTGCTCCGCCGCCGGCTGCCCCGGACGGAGGAGGATCGGGAAGGTGCAGAGGGCGACGACGTCCGCCTCCGCGCGGGCTCGCCGGACGAGCGCCGTCAGCCGCTCGCGGAACCGCCCGGAGACGGCCGTCGGGTCGTAGTCGAGCTTCCCGTCCGGGCTCGCTCCGCGCGCGAGCGACCGGCGGTACCAGAGGTTCTTCTTCAGCAGCCTCCAGAGGAGCGAGCGTTCCTCCAGCCAACCGGTCTCGCGCTCGTCCAGGAGCCCCGCCTCGGCCGCGAGCGATCGCGCGTCGGCGGCGAGGTCCTTCGCGACGTGCTGGATCACGACCACGTCCGGGTCGTACCGATCGATCCGGACGTCGATCGCCAGGGTCGAGTCCTCGATCGAGTAGCCGGTGACGCCCGCGTTCAGGGCGTCGAACCGGACGTCCGGCCGCGCCACGGCGAGCCGGTCGACCAGGCGCGCGGGCCAGGTCGTCGCGTTCGACGACGCCTGGGCGCAGAACGTGGTCGAGCCGCCGAGGAACGCCAGCCGCACCGTCCCCGAGGGCTTCGGGTCCGGGACGTCCGGACCGCGGAACCCCTGCGACGAGAGATCGATCCGCGCGCGCCCGCCGATGTCGACCGAGAGCCCGGGGATCGGGCAGAGGAGTCCGGTCGCCGGGTCCTCGCGGTAGAGGTCGTAGATGTCCGCCACCGCGCCGTACCGGAGATACGCACGGAGTCGCGCCGCCCCTTCGGCGAGGAAGGGGAGCAGGAGGATTCCGGCCACGAAGGCCCGGACGACGATCCGACGGCGGCGATCCTGGGGGGAGGTCACGGGTTCCCTACGAGCAGCGGGGGGCGAGTCTACCCGAGAACCCGTGGGGGGCCGTGCCGTCCCGCTCGACAGCGTCTATCCTGACGGCGCGTGCGGCCCCCGGCGCGAGGACGACGTGGAGTTCCAGGACTACTACAAGACGCTCGGCGTGGCGCGCGACGCCTCCGCCGAAGACATCAAGCGGGCGTACCGGAAGCTCGCGCTCGAGTGGCACCCCGACCGCCACGCCGGCGACGAGAAGGAGGCGGCCGAGAGACGCTTCAAGCAGATCTCCGAGGCGTACGAGGTCCTGAAGGACGAGGAGAAGCGGAAGAAGTACGACAAGTTCGGAGAGAACTGGGAGCACGGCCAGGAGTTCCGCCCGCCGCCGGGAGGACGGACGATGTCCCGGGAGGAGTTCGAGGAGGCGTTCGGCTCGTCCGGCGCGTTCTCCGACTTCTTCACCTCGATGTTCGGCGACGACCTGCGGCGCGGTTTCGGTGGCGGGTTCCGCCGGCAGCACGCCCGGTACTCGGTCCGCGGAGCGGACGTGCGGGCCGAGCTCGCGCTCGCGATCGGCGACGCCCTGGCGGGCGGGACCCGGCGGTTCGAGGTGCCGGGGACGCAGTCGTGCCCCGCGTGCGGCGGGGTCGGCTTCGTCGAGGAACACGTCTGCCCGGCGTGCGGCGGCGTCGGACAGGTGCACCGGACGCGGACGGTCGACCTGACGATCCCGAAGAACCTCCGGGACGGCGCCACGCTGCGGTTGAAGGGGCTCGGCGAGCCGGGGAGCGACGGCGGCGAGGCGGGCGACCTCCTCCTGACGTTGCGGTTGCGGGACGACCGCGGCCATCGCGTCGTCGGGGCCGACCTCGAGGCGGAGGTGACCGTCGCGCCGTGGGACCTGCTCGACGGCACGAAGGCCGACGTCCGCGGGGCGAAGGGGCTCGTCACGCTCAAGGTCCCGCCCGGGACGAAGGCCGGGAGGAAGCTGCGCGTCCCGGGGCACGGCCTCGACGACGGGCGCGGCGGGCGGGGCGACCTGTACGCGGTCGTCCGCTGCGCGCTCCCGGACGGTCTGACCGAGCGGCAGAAGGAGCTGCTCCGCGAGGCGAGGGACGCCGGTCCGAGCGCGGTCGGGGACGGAGCGACGGGAGGTGACGCGTGACGGTCGAGTACGTGATGCTGCGCGGCGAGCGGTACGTGACGCTGACGACGGTG
>JAUIEL010000495.1 GCA_030428825.1 bacterium | reverse complement strand
GGTCGGCCCGATCGCCGCCCCGTCGACCACCGGGTTCACCGCCGGCCCGACCGTCGCCGGCTCGTCGGGGGTCGTTCTCGACGTCGAACAGGCGGACGTCGACGGCGACGGGGACGAGGACACACTCCTCGTGCTGCAGGGCGGCCCGACGCTCCTGTTCCGGCAGCACATCGTGAACGCCGGCGCGCCGCCGACGTACCTCCCGCCGATCACGATCCCGGCGCCCTCGACGGCGACGACCGCGGAGTTCGCCGACCTCGACCAGGACGGCTTCCTCGACCTGATCGTCGGCGCGGCCGGCACCACGTACCTGTCGGTCTTCCGGAACCTCGCGGGGACCGGCACGCCTCTCGTGTGGCAGGGGTTCGGACCGGGGACGGTGATCCTCCAATCCGGCGGCGAGTTCCACGTCAACGACATCGAGACGGCGGACGTCGACGGCGACGGTCTGATCGACGTCGCCGCGGCGACGGGCCTGGACCCGTGCGTCGGCGAGAGGAACCTCCTGTTCCTGAACCAGACGACCTTCGTCGGAGTGCCCGTGCTCGCCGACGTCACCCAGACGCGGATGCCGGCGCAGCTCGAGGACACCGAGGACCTCGAGTTCCTCGACTTCGACCTCGACGGCGACCTCGACATCCTGACCGGGAACTTCGACGGGCCGATCGCGATCGAAGGGCAGAACTTCATCTACACCAACGACGCCGGGTTCTACAACACGATCGCGCCGATGCCGGTCGGCACCCCGGCGGAGACGCTCGACGTCCTCGCCGAGGACATCGACCTCGACGGCGCGCCGGACATCTACGACGCGACCTGGCTCGCGAACGAGGGGTGCGGCCAGCCGTACGACGCCATCCAGCACGACCAGCTCCTGCTGAACGCCTCGTCGTTCGGCGGCGCCGCGGGGACCTTCCTCGACGTGTCGATCCTCCTCCCGGACAACCCGGAGTACGTGCTCGGCTCTCCGCTCGGCGCCTGGGCGGCGACCGACGCGGAGGCGCCCCGATTCCCGGCCGACGGAGTCCTCGGCGGCGCGCCGGTCTTCAAGGACTTCGACCACGACGGAGACGTCGACATCTTCATCGGGCTCGGATCGGGCGGCAGCACGAACTCGCTCGTCGCCTCTCCGAGCGCGGCCGTCAACCGCGGGATCATCATCCTGCTCAACCAGCAGGCGCAGGGGGCCCCGACGTTCGGTTACCCGATCCCGCCGTTCCTCCTCGACCTCTCGCTGGCCTTCATCGGGAGCGGCGGCACCGCGGTGCTCCCCGACGTCAACGACCTCGAACTCGGCGACTGGCTGATCTCCGACTCGTCGGCGCGCTGGTGGGCCCAGAAGGACATCGGCGTCGGCACGCGGACCGGACACTTCGCCCTCAAGAAGAACCAGGGCTGAACTCCGCCCGCTCGCCGCGTAGGGGGCTCGTCTCGGTTCCGGCCGGGCGACGCCCCCGCTCCCGACGACGACTCGGTCGTGGGCGGGGCGCGGCGAATTGCAGGCTTTCCTCCGAACCCGACAACCGCGCGCCTCGCGCCGACACGATCGCGAACGTGGTCCGAGTCCTCCAGAAAGGGATCTCCCATGAACGCATCGCGACTCGCCGCGCCGGCCCTCGGCGCGCTCTTCCTCGGCACGCTCGCCGCGTCCCCCGCCGCGGCGCAGGGGCAGCCGCTCACCAACCGCTCGCGCACCGCCGGCCTCGAGGTCCGCGCGCACGTGCAGAACGCGTCGCCGGTGGCGCCGGGCGGGTTCGACATCACCGTCCACGGCCCGCCGGGCGCGACGTACACGCTGTTCGTCGACGGGAACCTGGCGTCGATCGACAACTCGTTCACGTTCCCCGGCCTGATCGGCCCCCTGTCGCTGGCGACGCCGACCGTCGTCACGCTCCCCGGCAACTTCACGGTCCCCGCGGGGCAGGTCCTCGGCACGATCCCTCCGTCGGGGACGCAGACGCTGACGGCGACCGGCTCGCTGCCGCTCGGCTGGTCGTTCCCGCTCTTCTGGCAGGCGGCGATCGTCGACTTCGCGGGGGTGAACCCGCTCAACCCGGCGCCGGCCGTCTACGCGACGAACGCGCAGACCCGGGTCCCGGTCGGGCCGATCGCCGCCCCGTCGGTCACCGGGTTCACCGCCGGGCCGTTCGTCCCCGCCTCGAACGGCGTCGTCCGCGACGTCGAGCAGGCGGACGTCGACGGCGACGGCGACGAGGACACGCTCGTCATCCGCCAGAACGTCGGGACCGCGCTCCTCTACCTGCAGAACGTCAACACGCCCGGCCAGCCGCCGGCGTACCAGCCGCCGATCCTCCTGCCGGTGCCGCCGACGTCGACCACGGCCGAGTTCGCCGACCTCGACCAGGACGGCTTCCTCGAGCTGATCGTCGGATCGACCGGGACGACCTACCTGACCGTCTTCCAGAACCTCGGAGGGACCGGTCCGCTCGGCGCGTGGAACGGGTACGGGCCGGGGACGGCGATCCTCCAGCCCGGCGCCTCGTTCAACGTCAACGACATCGAGACGGCGGACGTCGACGGCGACGGCCTGATCGACGTGGCGGCGGCGACGGGCCTCGCCCCCTGCGTCGGGGAGCCGAACCTCCTGTTCCTGAACCGGACCGCGGTCGTCGGCGCGTCGACGCTGTTCGACGTCACGCTGACGCGGATGCCGCTGCAGTTCGAGGACACCGAGGACATGGAGTTCTTCGACTTCGACCTCGACGGCGACCTCGACATGCTGATGGGGAACTTCGACGGTCCGCCGGCGATCGAGGGGCAGAACTTCATCTATCCGAACGTCGGCGGGTTCTTCAACGTGATCGCGCCGATCCCGGTCGGCACGCCGGCGGAGACTCTCGACGTCGTCGCCGAGGACATCGACCTCGACGGCGCGCCGGACATCTACGACGCGACCTGGCTCCGGAACGCCGGCTGCGGCCAGCCGTTCGCCGCCATCCAGCTCGACGCGCTCCTGCTGAACGGCCCGTCGTTCGGGCTCGCCCCGGGCAACTTCGTCGACATCTCGTTCCAGCTCCCCGACAACCCGTTCTACACCGGCGCCACTCCGTGGGGTCCGTGGGCCGCGCTCGACGCCGAGGCGCCGCGCTTCCCGGCCGACGGCGTGCTCGGCGGGTCGCCGGTCTTCAAGGACTACGACCACGACGGCGACGTCGACATCCTGATCGCGTGCGGCTCGTTCGGGAACCCGAACCCGCTCGTCGCGACCGCGGCGCCGGGGATCAACCGCGGGATCGTCATCCTGAACAACCAGCAGGCCCAGACGCCCGGCGCGCCGTTCCTGCCGCCGTTCCTCGTCGACCTGTCGCTCGCCGCGGTCTCCCCCGGCGGGATCGGCGCCCCCGCCGACATCAACGACATCGAGCTCGGCGACTGGCTGATCTTCTCGCCGACCGCGCGCTGGTGGGCCCAGAAGGACATCGGCGTCGGCACGCGGACCGGCCACTTCGCGATCAAGAAGAACCAGGGCTGACCGGGACGATTCGATCGCTCGCGGGCGGAGGGGCGCTCCCCCTCCGCCCGCGCTCCCGTTCACGGCAGCTCGTCGCAGGTCCAGACCGGGAGGTCCTCGACCGAGCGGCGGGCGGCGTCGCTCACCGGCACGCCCCACCGCGCGAAGTACGGCCCGAGGTTCCGCCCGACCGTGCGCGAGAACCGGACCATCCACCGGTCGCGCTTCTCCCGGTCGGTCCGCGGCCGCTCCGCCGCGGCGAGCGCCTCGTACTCCGCGAACACCTCCCGGTACGCCTCCCACCCGAACGCGCGCTGGAGCTGGACGTACATCACGAGCGCCAGGAACGGGCTCCGCTTCCACCGCTCGTGGTCCGGCGCGGCGAAGTCGAACGACGCCACGAGCTTCGCCCGCTCGGCCTCGGACATCCGCGTCTCGTGGTCGAGGTCCTTCCCGCACAGCCGGTCGAGCACGTACAGCGTGAAGAGGTTGCACGTCACCTCCCCCGTCCCCGCGAACGTCCAGTCGCGGCGCTGGTGGTTGTGTCCGAGCTCGTGGAAGAGCCCCCAGTTCCCCGGGCCCGCGAGGTGGTCGGCGTCGACGACGTTCCGGATCTGGTCGAGGTGGACCATGATCGGATAGCCGGCGTGCATGTAGCCGGCGGAGATCTGCCGGTCGCAGACGATCCGCTCCGGCCGGACGCGCGCCGCCGGCCGGCCGGCGAGCTCGGCGCAGAGGTCGAGGACGCGGTTCCACGTCTCCATCAGCCGGTCCGGATCGTCGAGTTCCCGCACGACCTCCGAAGGGACCGTCACCACGATCCGGTCGGAGCCGACCTCCGCCCACGGCGCCGGCCGGTGCCGGATCGTGTCGCGCCACGCCTCGACCTCGGTCTCGCCGTGGACGTAGAGCGGCGCGCGGACGGCGCCGGCGACGACGACCGGCACCGCCTCGCCGGACGCGCCGTCCGGGACGACCACGTACACGAGCCCGCCGAACGGCGTCCGCACGAGTGACTCCGGACGATCGAGCGGGACGACGCGGGTGATCTCCGGGCAACGGTCCCAGCGCGGCTTGTGCCACAGCCGGTCCGCGTGGGCGCCGACCCGGAGCGCCAGGCCGAGCCGCGCGGCGGTCTCCGGGACCTCGACCGTCAGCTCGTCCCCCGGGGCCGCGTACAGGCCGGTCGAGCGCCAGCCCGGGACGCCCGGGTCGACCCGGACCGTCTCCCGCACTCGCGCCGCGTCCGCCGGCGGCGCGCCCGGGAAGTCGACCGCCGCCGGGTGCGCCGAACCCCCCTCGTCCCCGAGCGACTCCCGCCGGCGGATGTCGAACGCGAGGACGACGCGATCGCGGGCGCGCGCCGCGGCGAGCGGGCGTCCGGCGACCGGGAACGCGGCGTCGCCGGACGACCGGAGCGCCGCCTCGATCACCGGAAGCAGGTGCGCGTCGTCGGCCGGGAGCGAGCGGATCGCCCGGGTGACGACGTGGGCCGCCTGCGCCGCGTCGGCGTCGTCGAGCGCGCCGCCGTCGGAGAGCCGCCGCCACGCCGCGCCGGCGTGGGCGAGCGCGGGCGGCGCGCCGTCGACCGCGAACGCGCCGGCCGCCGTCGCCGCGAGCGTCCCATCCGCCCACGCGATCCCGAGCGGCGCGAGCAGACGGTTCCCGGGATGGTCGGCCACGAGGTCGCGGCCCGGGTGGAGCTGCTTCCAGCCCCACCCGAGGCTCGCCGTCACGTACCCGCCCCCCTCCTCGACGAACCGCCGGACGACCGCGATCTCCAGGTCGTCCCGGAGGCGCGTCGCGTCCCCGACGATCACGTCGATCTCCGGGGCGTCGTCCGCGACGACCTCGATCCCCGCCGCCGCGAGCGCGCGGGCCAGCCGCGCGCCCCCCTCGACCAG
>JAUIEL010000494.1 GCA_030428825.1 bacterium | reverse complement strand
AACCCGCGGCGGGCCACGTCGATGCGCGTGAGCTCGAGCTCGACGGTCTCGCCGCCGGGGACCGCGAAGCCGCGCAGGACGACGGCCTGGTGGCCCTGGAGGCCGCGCACGGCGCCGGGCTCGTTGACGAGGGCCGGCAGGCCGGTGGCGGCGTCGTAGCCGCCGTCGACGGCGCGCATGGGGAACGGGAGGGTCGCCTGGCCCCGGGCGGACATCGGGAGGGAGAGGGCGATCAGGACGGGAAGGAGACGCTGGATCATGGGCTGTGATTCTCGCGGGTCATCGGGAAGGGCTCTCGATCGGCGAACGGGCGAGCGTGGCCGTGCCCCGACGCCTGGGAACGTCGAGACCGCTTCTCGCGAACGCGCCGCCGATCGAACGACAGCAGCGGAAGGCCGCAGGATACCAGGAGTTCGCCGGTTCCGCTCCCGAACCCCGACCGGGAAGCGCCGCGCGTCGGAGCGAGAACGGCGTACCGCCCGTCACGGCAGACGGAGTGACTCGAGGCCGACGCGCGCGTAGCCGAGCAGGGTCCCGGAGGCGAAGGCGAGATCGATCTGCGCCACCTGGTACTCGACGATCGCCCGCACCTCGCGGATGCGGGCCTCGCCGAGGTCCGAGAGGGCCTCCAGGACCTCGCGCATCGTGCGGAGCCCCTCGCGGAACTGACGGGCCTCGGCGTCGTAGTTCACCCCGGCCACGATGACGTTCTGGCGGGCGGCGATGATGCGCTGCCAGTTCTGATCCATCACGTCGATCATGTCGAGGACCTCCTCCCGGACCGCCAGCTCGCGCGCCTCGCGCGACGCCATCCGCAGGGACCGAGAGAGCGTCGCCCGCCGCAGCTCGGCGCGCGGCGTCTGGTTCGTGAGCGGAACCTCGAACGAGAGGCCGACGGAGAGGTCCGATCGGTCGAAGCCGAACTGGGACGTCCACGCCGAGCCGAACGAGTCGTCCCGATCGAGCACTCCGTACTGGAAGTCGAGGTTGACGATCGGGAGCACCTGGTTCTCGCGGTACGCGATGTCGACCCCGTCGCGGACGATGCGGAGCTCGGCCTCGATCAGCTCCGGTCGGGTCCGGATCGCCTGCTCCACCAGCGCCTCCGCGTCGACCTCGAGTCCGGCGAGGTGAGGATCGGTGGCGACCTCGATCGTCTCCTCTCCGTCCAGGGGATGGTCGTCGCTCGCGAGGAATCGCTTGAGGTCCCGCTGCCGCAGCCGCCAGTCGGTCTCGGCCACGATCAGCTTCTCCAGACTCCGATACACGCCGACCTCGGCGCGCACCGTCTCGACCTCCGGCGTGATCCCCTCGGCGACCCGGCGGCGGACCAGCTCGAGCCCCTCGGACGCGAGCCGATACTGCTCGGCGCGGACGTCGAAGAACTTCCTCGCCGCGTACAACCGCCAGTACGCCTTCTCCGCGTCGACCAGGATCCGCAGCGCCGCGAGCTTGGTCCGCACCTGCGTGATCCGTCGATTCACCCGGGCCAGACGGATCCGGGCGAGGTTCGCGTCGGGGCCCGCGCCGCGCATCAGCGGCTGGCTGAACGAGAACCGCGTGGCGGCGAGGTACTGATCGAAGCGGCTCGGATCGACGATCCGCTTGCTGTCGAGCACCTGCTCGAGCGCGATCTCCCCGCCGGACGGCAGCGGCACGCGGATCCCCAGAGCGGCCTCGATCTCCTCCCGGACCTGCTCCACCTCGGTCAGCTTCACGACCTCGCCGTCGAGGGCCGCGCGGCTCCCCGACAGCTTCGCCAACGGCCCGTCGAGCGGCGGCGTCTCGTACCGGCGATACTCGAACCGCGTCCCGATCAGCGCGTCGAAACGCCCCTCCTCGGACGTGATCTCCTCGCGGGCGATCTCCGGACCGAAGAGCGCCACGTCGAGGTCGAGGTTGTTGTCGAGGACCAGGGCGCGCACCTCGGCCACGGACATGCGGGTCGGGCGTCCGGGTTCGGGCGGAGTCCGGCCCTCGCGGGCCTCCACGCGCCGCCGGAACTCCTCGACGCCGTCCTCGATCGAGCGCGGAGTCGCCGTCGCGTGGTCGGCGAGCGACGTCTGGTCGAGGTTCCGCGCGTACTCGTCACCGACCGGGAGGTCGATCCGGCCGAGCCGATCGGGCGGGACGTTGCAGCCGGCGAGCAGGAGCGCGGCCCAGAGCCACGAGTTCCTTCCGTTCATCGAGGCACCAGTCTCCCGAACTCCTCCGCCGCCGCCTCGCTCGGAGCGACGACGGGAGGGAAGCCGTTCAGCTGACGCCACAGCTCGAACCAGAGGCGGACCTCGTTCAGGAGCACCCAGCCCTTGGTCCGCGCCCCCTGGCGCAGCCACCGTTCGTCCGGCCACGGCGGGTCGTCCTCGTCCGGGACCACCAACAGCCGGAATCGGCCGTTCCCGCTGTCGGTGGGGTCGACGAGCGCCACGACGCCGCCGAAGGTCCCCACCGCGACCGAGGGCCAGCCCATGAACTGCACGGCCGGCCAGCCCTCGAACTGCAGGCGGACCTTCCTGCCCGGTTGGATCAGCGGCGCGTCGACGCCGCGGACCCACAGCTCGACCGCCGGCCGAGAGGTCGCCGGGACGATCTTCAGCAGCTCCTCCCCCGCGCTCACGATCGAGGAGTCGGTGTTCACGCGCAGACGGAACACCCGGCCGTCGCGGGGCGCCAGGACCAGCTGCGTGTTCTGCGCGCGGAGCTCTCCCTCGAGGTCCGCGATCCGCGCCCGCGTGTCCGCCGCCTTCCGAGACTCGTTCAGCATCTTCGAGCGGACGTCCTCGACCTTCGCGTTCGCCACCTCCCGCTCCTTGCCGAGCTGAGCCTCCGCGTCGGCGAGCCCGGCCTTCGCCCCCTCCACGTCGGCCACCGCGCGCTCGAGCTCCGCCTCCGCCTTCTTCCGGCGCGCCGTCGCCTCGAGCAGCTTCAGCTGCTCGACGAACTCCGGCGCCAGGCGCGCCATCCGACGCTCCTGCTCCCAGGCGAACTCGATCTCGGCCGCCGCGCCGATCCGATCCTGCTCCGCGGCGCGCAGCTTCTCGGTCGCGACGTCGACCCTGGCGCGGAACGCCGTGACCGCGAGGTCCCGCGCCTGCTCCAGGATCCCGACCTGCGATCGGAAGGCGGCGATGCTCATCTCGGTGTACTCGAGGTCGCTCCGCGCCGCGTCCAGCTTCGCCTCCAGGCGAGCGACCTTCTCGGGGTCGATGTCGACGATGCGCACCAGCGGGTCTCCCTTCGACACCTCCGTCGACTCGGTCACGAACACCTCGACGACGCGCCCCCGGACGGGCGCCTGCACCACCTGCGGCCGGTCGAGGGGGGTGAACGCCGCGACGTTCCCCGTCCCCTTCACGTACTGCTGCCAGGGCGCGAAGAACGCGAACGCCGGCGCGACGAGGAAGACGACCAGCAGCACGAGCGCCGCCCGGCGCACCCACGGCGAGAACTCGATGGAGTAGAGCGGTGAATCGGCGCGGGAGACGTCGTTCATCGTCGCCCCCCGGCTCGTGAGGTCTCACCGGTGTCCGCGGGGAGAGGCTCCGCCCCCCCGCCGAGGACCACGACGCGATCCGCGTCGAGGGCCGCGCTCACCTCCTCCCGGGACGTCAGCACGATCAGGGTCCAGGGCGCCCGACGGTCGGTGAGCACCTCGGCCGCGCTCCGGAGCGAGTCGCCGTCGAGATCGTCGAGGACGCCGTCGACGATCAGGATGCGGGGTCGGCCCACGGCGGCGCGGGCCAGGACCAACAGCTCGGCCGTCCTCTCGGAGAGCGGCGCCCCGGTGCTCGAGAGCTCCGTGCGCAGCCCGCCGCGGAGAGCGAGGATCTCGTCGAGGATGCCCAGGTCCCGCAGGACGCTCCGGACCGCGGACGCCGAGATGTCGGACCGGCTGAGTCGGATGTTGTCGAGGATCGTGCCCGCGACGATGTCGATCCCCTTGACGACCGCGAGGTTCGACCGGAGCGTCGCCTTCAGGACTCCGCGGACGTCCATCCCGTCGATCAGGACGATGCCGGCGTCGGGCGTGCGCAGTCCGGCGAGCAGGTCCGCCAGCGTGCTCTTCCCGGACCCACGCGCGCCGCGCAACACGACGCGCTCGTTCGCCCGGATCCGGAGGTCGAGCGATTCGACGCCCGTCGTGCTCGCCCCCCGGTACGACACGCCGCGACACTCCAGGGCCGCCCCGCCCCCCCGCGCGAGGTACGGCTCGTCGCCGTCCTCCTCCAGCGGCAGGTCGAACAGCACCCCGAGCTTGTCGACGCCCGCGAGCAGGTCGTAGAAGGTCTCGAACTCCTTCCCGAACTTGACGAACGTGACGAGCGCGAGAGAGACGATCAGCTCGGCCGCGACGAGCTGCCCGAGCGTCAGCTGTCCCTTGATGACGAGGAAGCCGCCGAGCGTGAGGAGGGCCGTCGAGGCGATCGCGTAGAGCGACACCGCGCCGATGATCTGCCGCATCACGACGGAGTAGTGCTGCCGCCGGGTCCCGATGTAGTGGCTGCAGAGCTCCGCGAGGCGGGCGCGCGCGTAGTTCGGACCGCCGAACAGCTTGTACGTCATCGGGATGCGCGCCATGTCCTCGAGCGCGGCCGCGACGGCGTACTTCGCCTTCGACTCGACCCGCGCCGAGGCGACGCCGCCGCGCCCGAGTCCGAACACGATGAACAGGATCGCGGCGATGAGCAGGACGTCGAACAGCAGCAGGAGGGGGTGATAGAAGCCGAGCACGACGAGGCCGATCCCCGACTGGAGCACCGCGTCGAGGCCGCTGATCAGCAGGCTCGAGCCGGCCTTCTGAACGGTCAGGACGTCGAAGAAGCGGTTGATCACCTCGGGGCCGTACCCCCGATCCCACCGTTCGGTGCGGACCCGGGGGAGCCTCGCCGCCAGCGCCATCACGACGCGGACGAAGACCCGTCGCTGCAGGATCTCCACGACGTACAGCTTGAACACCCGGACCGCGCCGGCGAACGCGAGGAAGAACAGCAGGAGGAGACCGACGACGAACAGCGGCTGCATCAGCCCGCCGAACGCGACGAAGTTGACCAGCGACTGCACCGCGATCGGCGTCGAGAGCGTCAGGATGCCGAGCCCGACGGCCGCCCAGGCCACGATCAGGATCTCGGTACGGTCCGGCGCCACGAACCGCCACAGCCGACGGAGGGACGAGGGCTTCGGGGCGCTCTCCTCGCGCGGCTCCTCGCCCGTGACGCTCTCCGCCCGGAACGCCGCGACGATCCGGACCTCGTCGAGGTGCAGGCGGCTCGCGACGTGCCCCGGCGACGACTCGACCGCCTTCAGGTCGCGTTCCGTGAGGACGTCGGCGGAGACCAGCGGGGACTCCGTCCCGCCGAAGATCGACATCAACTCCAGGCGGCCC
>JAUIEL010000493.1 GCA_030428825.1 bacterium | reverse complement strand
GAGCGCATGTACGACGTTGTGTCGAACACCGCCGAGTACGGCGGGCGCACGGTGGGCCCGCGCATCATCACCGAGGACACGAAGAACGCGATGCGAGAAGCACTCGGTGAGGTGCACAGCGGCGCCTTCGCCCGCCGCTGGATCGCCGAGTACGACGGCGGCCCGACCGCGATGTTCGGCACGGTGCACCACGAGGTCGCCGGTCGGCGGATCCCGGCGCGGAACACGACGCCCGACCCGATCGACCTGCAGCGCGAGCTCGCCGAGGGCGTCCGCCGCGGCGCGCGTCTCGGCATCATGGAGGTCTCGTCGCACGCGCTGGTGCAGGAGCGGGTGACCGGGATCGACTTCCGCGCCTCCGTCTTCACGAACCTCGCGCCGGAGCACCTCGACTTCCACGGGTCGATCGAGGCGTACCGCGACGCGAAGGCGCGCCTGTTCGAGTCGCTCGACCCGTCCGCCGTCGCGATCGTGAACGCGGACGACCCGATGGCGGGGGACCTCGTGCGGCGGACCCCGGCGCGCGTGGTCGAGTTCGGCCTGGGCGGCGACGTCGACGTCACCGCGGACGTCCGTCGCGTCGACCGCGACGGCCTCGCGTTCGACCTGATCACGCCGTACGGGAACGTCGACGTCACCTGCCGCCTGCCGGGGCACCACAACCTCGAGAACGCGATGGCGGCGGCGACGGCGGCGGTCGAGCTCGGCTACCCGCTCGACTCGATCCGCGGCGGCTTCCTCCTCCTGAAGGGGGTCCCGGGGCGGCTCGAGCCGATCGAGTGCGGCCAGGACTTCCGGGTCCTGATCGACTACGCCCACACCGACCACGCCCTCGAGCACGTCCTCCGGAACCTCCGGCCGCTGACGCGCGGTCGGATCGTGACCGTGTTCGGATGCGGCGGCGACCGGGACCGGAGCAAGCGTCCGCGGATGGGACGCGTCGCGACGGAGCGGTCGGACCTGACGATCGTCACCAGCGACAACCCGCGGTCGGAGGAGCCCTCGGCGATCATCGAGGAGATCCTCGGCGGGACGTCGCCCGGCGCGGAGGTCGTCGTCGAGCCGGACCGGCGGGCCGCGATCGAGCGGGCGTTGCGCGCGGCGCGGGGCGGCGACATCGTGCTGATCGCCGGCAAGGGGCACGAGCGGGTGCAGCTCGCCGGCGACGAGGCGCGCGAGTTCGACGACCGGGACGTGGCGAGGGAGGTGCTGTGGAGCCTCAGCTGACGGCGCAGGTCGCGGCGGCGGTCGGCGGGACGGCGATCGGCCGGCTCCCGGAGCGCGTGGTCGGCGTCTCGACCGACACGCGGGCGCTCGCCGAGGGAGAGCTGTTCGTGGCGCTCCGCGGGGAGAGCTTCGACGGCCACGCGTTCCTCGACCGCGCGGCCGAGGCCGGGGCCGCCGCGGCCGTGGTCGACCGGGACGTCGACCGGCCGCCCCTCCCGCTGATCCGGGTCGCCGACACCGGCGTCGCGCTCCTCGACCTCGCGCGCTGGGTCCGGGGGCGGCTCCGGGCGAAGGTCGTCGCGATCACCGGCACCAACGGGAAGACGACGACGAAGGACCTCGTCGCCAAGGCGCTCGGGGCGCGGCATCGGGTCGTCTCGTCGCCGAAGTCGTTCAACAACTTCGTCGGCGTGCCGCTCACGATCTTCCTCGCCGACCGGGAGACCGACGTCGTGGTCCTCGAGGTCGGCACGAACCACCCCGGCGAGATCGCGACCCTCGGCGACGTCGCCCGCCCGGACGTCGCCGCCGTCACGAACGTCTCCGAGGCGCACCTCGAGGGGCTCGGGTCGCTCGAGGGAGTGCTCGAGGAGAAGGCGTCCCTGCTCGACCACGTCGCGGAGGGCGGGGTGACCGTCCTCTGTCGGGACGAGCCGTCGTACGACTTCCTGCGCGAGCGGGCGCGGGGGCGGGTGGTGTCGACCGGCGTGAAGCGTCGGGCGGACTACGTGGCGACGATGCCGCACTGCGACTTCGAGCGGATCGGGTTCCACGTGAACGGACAGGACCGCGTGCGGGTCCCGATGATCGGCTGCCACAACCTCTACAACGCGCTGATGGCGATCGCGGTCGCCGCCGAGCTCGACGTGGCGGTCGCCGACGCGAGCCACGCCCTGCGCGACTTCGAGGGGCCGCCGATGCGCCTCACCCGGCGGCGGAGCGGCGACCGGCTGGTCGTCGACGACGCGTACAACGCGAACCCGGGTTCGACCAAGGCGGCGATCAAGACGTTCGCGTCGATCGCCGCGCCGGGGCGGAAGGTCCTCGTGCTCGGCGACATGCTCGAGCTGGGGGAGGACGCCGAGCGCCTGCATCGCGAGGTCGGCGAGTCCCTGTCGTGCGGCGAGTTCGACCTCGTCTGCGCGGTGGGGGAGTTCGCGGCCCCGCTGCTCGAGGGGGCGGCCGATCGGGGGCTCGAGGCCGACCGCCTGGTCGCGTACCGCGACGCGAAGCACTGCGCCGAGGAGCTCCCGCGCCGCCTCCGGGACGACGACGTCGTGCTGGTGAAGGCGTCGCGCGGCGTCGGTCTCGAGCGGGTCGTCGAGGCGATCCTGGCCGACCGCCCGCGGGCGAAGGAGACGTCGTGACGTCCCTTCGAGCCACGAACGAACGGAATAGGGTCCGAGGAGCCGCGGTCCGGACGAAGGACGCGGGACGTAGCACCAGCGGATGGCCGCCCGGACGTTCCGGGCGACAGAGGGAAACGAAAACCGGTATCGGCCGTCCCGCGTTCATCCGCGCGCCCGGCCGCGGCCTCCTCGGACTCACTTCCACCGCGCATCCTGCCCGAACCCGGGCCGCGCGTCGACCCCCCTCCGGCCCCGCCTCCCGCGCGGTCCGCGGAGGTCCGCGTTGATCCTGGCGCTGCTCGACGGCCTGGAGGGGACTCCGCTCTGGAACCTCTTCCAGTACCTGACCGTCCGGGCGGCGCTCGCGGCGGTCGTCGCGTTCCTGGTCGCGGTCCTCTGCGGGCCCCGGGTGATCCGTTGGCTCGTGCGACGGAAGATCGGCGAGAACGTCGAGAAGACCGATTCGCTCCGACTCGCCGAGCTGCACGGCGAGAAGCGCGGGACCCCGACGATGGGGGGGATCCTGATCCTCGCCGCGCTCCTCTCGTCCGTCCTCCTGTTCGGGCGCCTCACGTCCGCGTACGTCCAGCTCGCGCTGCTCGGGACGGTCGCGTTCGGGTTCCTCGGCGCGATGGACGACTGGATCAAGCTGAACGACTCGAACCGCCCGGGCCTCTCCGCGCGGACGAAGATGCTGTTCCAGATCGGGATCGCGCTGGCGCTCGCCATGGCGGTCGTCCTCCTCGCGAAGCGCGGCGGCGATCCGCGGCCCTACGTCGTCCACATCCCCGGGATGAAGGAGCACGCGCTCGACCTGTCGTTCTGGTCCGGGGCGCCGTACCTCCTGTTCGCGGTGTTCGTGATGGTCGCGATGACCAACGCCGTCAACCTGACGGACGGCCTCGACGGGCTCGCGACCGGGTGCTCCGCGATCGCGGCACTGACGTTCGGCGTCCTGATCTACGTCGCGGGGCGGATCGACTTCACCGAGTACCTGCTGATCCCGTACGTCCCGGGCGCGGCCGAGCTGACGATCGTCTGCGCCGCCCTCGCCGGCGCGTGCCTCGGGTTCCTCTGGTTCAACGCGTTCCCCGCGCAGGTGTTCATGGGCGACACCGGCTCCCTGCCGATCGGGGGCTTGATCGGGTTCACCGCCGTCGTCGCGCACCAGGAGCTCGTCGTCCCGATCGTCTGCGGCGTGTTCGTGATGGAGGCGGGCTCGGTGGTGCTGCAGGTCGGGTCGTTCAAGCTGCGCGGGAAGCGGATCTTCCGGATCGCTCCGATCCATCACCACTTCCAGTTCGCGGGGTGGCACGAGGTGAAGGTCGTGGTCCGGTTCTGGATCGTCGCGCTGGTCTGCGCGATCCTGGGACTGGCGACCCTGAAGGTGAGATGACATGAGCCAGGCCGAAGAGTGCACCGTCGAAGCGCCCCTCGAGGGGACCGCCCGCTCGCTGCAGGGGGTCGTCCTCTTCCTGCTGCTGCTCGGCGCGGTGATGATCTTCTCGACCCGGGGGCCCGGCGCGGCCCTCGACGGCGGGTTCGCCGCCGCGTGGGGGCCGCTGCTGCAGCAGGGCGTCAAGGTGACGGTCGGAGTGCTGCTGTTCGCGCTCGGCGCGTCGCTGGCGCCGCGGCGGCTGCTCCGGCACGCGGACCTGCTCCTCCTCCTCGCGTTCGTGCTCCTCGCGCTGGTCTGGATCCCCGGGGTCGGCGCGAAGATCAACGGCGCGCGCCGGTGGTTCTCGTTCGGGCCGGGCTTCCAGCCGGTCGAGCTGGCGCGCGTGGCGCTGATCGTCTGGCTCGCCGCCCGTCTCGATCGGATCGGACCGGGCGTGAAGGACTTCGCGCGCGGGCTCCTCCCGACGGCCGCCGTGCCCGGGGGGCTCGCGGTGCTCCTCCTCCTGCAGCCGGACTTCGGCTCCGCGCTCTTCTTCGTCGGGCTGTCGTCCCTCCTCCTGATCCTCGCGGGCGCGCGGGTGACGCACTTCGCGGGGATGCTCCTCGTGGCGCTGCCGATCCTGATCGGATACGCGGCGACGTCGCTCGGCCACGTCCAGCGGCGGATCGAGCAGTTCCTCTCCGCGGACCTCGGCCACCAGGCGAAGCAGAGCCTCCTCGCGCTCGGGTCGGGCGGGCTGACCGGCGTCGACCTCGGCGCGGGGATGTCGAAGCTCGGCTACCTGCCGATGGTGTCGAGCGACTTCATCCTCGCCGCGATCGGAGAGGAGCTCGGGTTCGTCGGCACGTCGCTGGTGATCCTCGCCTTCCTGCTGTTCACCATCCTCGGCGCGCGCGTGGCGTTCGCCCAGCGGTCGATCGGCACGTTCGTGCTGGCCGCGGGGCTGACCCTCTCGATCGCCATGCAGGCGATCGTGAACGTCGCCGTGGTGACGGCCGCGGTCCCGACGAAGGGGATCGCGCTGCCGTTCCTCTCGGCGGGCGGCTCGTCGCTCGCGCTCTCCCTCTTCGCGGTCGGCGTGCTGGTCCGGCTCGCGCGCGCTCCGGACGACGCCGCGCCCGCGGAGCTCCCGGAAGCGGGCGCGGAACGGGGAGATGGACCGCGACGAACGGAGGCGCCGCGCCATGGGTGAGCTCGAGAAGTACGGCCTCCTCTCGCTCGCGAGCGTCGCCATCCTCTTCCTGGTCCTGACGTTCGTCCATCGCGACCTCGAATCGAGCGGCCTGAAGCGGCTCCCGGAGGGCGGTCCCGAAGAGCCGTTGATCCTCCTCGAGGCCCCCGCGGCCGCGGCGGCGGGCGCGGCGGCGATGTCGGATCCGGTCGCTCGAGCGAGCCTCGTGCCGTCGCGGGACGCGGGCGAGC
>JAUIEL010000492.1 GCA_030428825.1 bacterium | reverse complement strand
ATAGCCGCAAAGCTGGGCGCTGATGAGCGTGAGGGCGGGGCGGATGCGCTTGCCGCCGATCTGGCACACGTAATTCACGTAGCCCTCGACGCCGGGGTCGAAGGCGCGGGATTGTGCGGAGATGAAGGGGAAGGGGACGATCTTCCTCGGGGGGCCGCCGTTGGTGAAGGCGGCGACCGGCGAGGAGGTGACGGCGGAGGAGCTCGGCGGGGCCGAGGTGCACACCCGCGAGTCGGGCGTCGCCGACCACTACGCGCTCGACGACGAGCACGCGCTCGAGCTCTGCCGCGAGGTCGTCCGTTCGCTGAACACGACCAAGCGGGTCGACCTCGACGTGGCGACCCCCGAGGAGCCGGAGTACGACCCCGAGGAGCTGTACGGCGTCCTCCCGGCCTCGTTCCGCGAGACGTACGACGTCCACGAGGTGATCGCGCGGATCGTCGACGGGAGCCGCTTCCGTTCGTTCAAGGCGAACTACGGGACGACGCTCGTCTGCGGCTTCGCGCGCATCCACGGCTACCCGGTCGGGATCGTGGCGAACAACGGCGTCCTCTTCTCCGAGAGCGCGCTGAAGGGGACGCACTTCATCGAGCTCTGCGCCCTCCGGAAGATCCCGCTGCTGTTCCTGCAGAACATCACCGGCTTCATGGTCGGGCGGGAGTACGAGCGGGGCGGGATCGCCAAGGACGGCGCGAAGATGGTGCACGCCGTGGCGAACGCGCGGGTCCCGAAGATCACGGTGATCATCGGCGGCAGCTTCGGGGCCGGCAACTACGGGATGTGCGGGCGGGCGTACCAGCCGCGCTTCCTGTTCATGTGGCCGAACGCGCGGATCAGCGTCATGGGCGGCGAGCAGGCCGCGAACGTGCTCCTGACCGTGAAGCAGGACCAGCGGGCGCGACGCGGCGAGACGCCGCTCGACGAGGGCGAGGCGGCGCGGTTCAAGCAGCCGATCCTCGACAAGTACGAGGAGGAGGGGAACCCGTACCACTCGACGGCGCGCCTTTGGGACGACGGCGTGCTCGACCCGCCGGAGACCCGGCGCGCGCTCGGCCTCGCGCTCTCCGCCTGCCTGAGCGCGCCGGTCGACGACACCGAGTTCGGCGTCTTCCGGATGTAGGTCGCGGATGCGAGCGGAGACGATGAACGGCGCGGGCGACATCCGGAGCGTGCTGATCGCGAACCGCGGCGAGATCGCGGTGCGCGTGGCGCGGGCGTGCCGCGAGCTCGGCGTCCGCGCGATCGCCGTCCACAGCGAGGCGGATCGCGGCGCCCGGCACACGCGGGTCGCCGACCTCTCCGTCGAGATCGGTCCCGGGCCGGCGTCGGAGAGCTACCTCCGAGGGGACGTCCTCGTGGCCGCCGCGAAGGAGGCGGGCGCCGACGCGATCCACCCGGGGTACGGGTTCCTCTCCCAGAACGCCGACTTCGCGGACGAGGTCGAGGCGGCGGGCCTCCGGTTCGTCGGCCCGTCCGGCGACGCGATGCGGCTGATGGGGGACAAGACCGCGGCGCGACGGGCGATGGCGGAGGCCGGCGTCCCGGTCGTGCCGGGGTTCGAGGGGGACGGGAGCGAGGACCTCCGAACGCTCCGCGCCGAGGCGGTCCGGATCGGCTTCCCGCTCCTGGTGAAGGCGGCGGCCGGCGGCGGCGGGCGCGGGATGCGGATCGTGCGCGAGGAGGCCGAACTCGAGGACGCCCTCGCCAGCGCCGGGCGCGAGGCGGAGAAGGCGTTCGGGAACGGTCGGCTCTTCCTCGAGCGGTTCCTCGAGTCGGCGCGGCACGTCGAGATCCAGGTCCTCGCGGACCGGCACGGGCGCTGTCTGCATCTCCGCGAGCGCGAGTGCTCGGTGCAACGCCGGTACCAGAAGATCGTGGAGGAGGGGCCGTCGCCGCTCCTCGACGACGCCCTGCGCGACGCGATGGGCAGGGCGGCGGTCCGGGCGGCCGAGGCGTGCGGCTACGTCGGCGCCGGGACCGTCGAGTTCCTGGTCGTCCCGGGCGGGGAGTTCTTCTTCCTCGAGATGAACACGCGGGTGCAGGTCGAGCACCCGGTGACCGAGCTGGTGGTCGGGATCGACATCGTCGGCTGGCAGCTCCGGATCGCCGGCGGCGAGGCGTTGCCGTACGCCCAGGACGACGTCCGCGGGCTCGGCCACGCGATCGAGTGCCGGATCAACGCCG
The DNA here is from genome assembly GCA_030428825.1 of bacterium. GTDB lineage: Bacteria > Planctomycetota > B15-G4 > B15-G4 > JADJEK01 > JAUIEL01. Next base: position 3,224 of record JAUIEL010000492.1, on the reverse strand, counting down.
AGGACCCGGCGCACGACTTCGCGCCGTCGACGGGGCGGATCCTCCTCGCCGCGTACCCCGAGGGGCCGGGGATCCGCGTCGACACCGGCTTCGAGTCGGGCGACGAGGTCCCGATCCACTACGACTCGCTCGTCGCCAAGCTCCTGGTGCACGCCGAGGACCGGCCGGCGGCGATCCGGCGCATGCGCTCGGCGCTCGATCGGACGAGCATCCTCGGGATCTCGACGAACGTCGAGTACCTGAAGGCGATCCTCGATCACGAGGTGTTCCGGCGCGGCGAGGCGACGACCACGTTCATCGCCGACCACATGGCCGCCCCTCCGGCGGACGCCGAGGCGGAGACGCCGGACGAGGCGCTGATCGCGGCGGCGCTCTTCGAGTTCGCGACGCCGCGGAGCGGCCGCGCCGACGACTCCGCGCCGCGCGAGGGCGACGTCCACTCGCCGTGGGACGTCACGGACGGCTGGCGGGCCGGAGGCTGAACATGCGGACGCACTACGTCGTCGGCGACCGGGTCGTCCGGGTCGAGGTGAAGAAGGGGCGGGAGGCCGGCCGGTTCGAGGTCGGCGTCGGGGACGCGACCCACCAGGTGGAGGCGGTGCGCGCGGACGGCGGCCGGATCTTCTTCGTGATCGACGGCCGCCCGGTCCGCGCCGCGGTCGCGGTCGACGGCGACCTCCGGCGGGTCAAGCTGGAGGGGCGCGGCCCGGTCGAGTTCGAGGCCGGGGAGACCGTCTCGCGGCGGTCGCGGTCGCGCGGGGACGCGGGCCTCCTCGCCGCCACGATGCACAGTCAGGTCGTGTCGGTCGAGGTGGCGGTCGGGGACTCCGTCGCGGCCGGCGACACGCTCCTCGTGCTCGAGGCGATGAAGATGGAGACCCGGATCACGGCGCCGCACGCGGGGGCGGTGACGGCGGTCCATTGCGGCGCCGGCGACGTCGTCGAGCCCGGGGTCTCGCTGGTCGAGCTCGAGGCGTCCGACTGACGGGGCGGCGCCCGCCCCGCGTCAGCGGAGGCCGGCGTTCCGGGCCCGGGTCAGGACGCGTTCGGCGGCCCGGATCATCGGCATGTCGACCATCTTCCCGTCGAGCTCGAAGACGCCGCGGCCCGCGGCCTGGTGCTCGTCGTGCGCGCGGACGAGGCGCTCCGCGGCCGCGATCTCCTCGCTCGTCGGCGTGAAGACCGACACGATCGGTTCGACCTGCCGCGGGTGGATCGCGAGGCGGCCGGTGTAGCCGAGCTCGAGGCCGGCGCGGGTGTCCCGGATCAGCCCGTCGACGTCGGCGAGCGCGACGTACGGCGTGTCGATCGCCTGTCGCCGCTCGGCCGCCGCGTGCAGCACGAGCGACTGCTTCGCCCACCGCACCTCGTCGCCGGCCGCCGTCCGGGTCGCGCCGATGTCGCCGCAGAGGTCCTCCGCTCCGAACACCAGCGCGTCGACGCGCGCGTGGGCGGCGGCGAGTTCGCCGAGGCGGACGACGCCGCGCGCGGTCTCGACCAGCGCCAGGATCCGCGTCGAGCCGTCGTCGAGGTCGCGCGCGCGCTCGATCTCGGCCAGTCGGTCGGCGAGCCACGCGACCTGGTCCGCCGCCTCGGCCTTCGGGAGCATCACCGCGTCCGGCGGTCGCCGCGCGTCGGCGAGCGCGCGCAGGTCGTCCTCCTCCAGGCCGCTGCCGACCGGGTTCACCCGGACGACGCGCTCGCTGGCGCCGAAGTCGACCTCGTCGAGCGCCGCGACGGTCACCGCGCGCGCCTCCTCCTTCCGCGACAGCGCGGCGGCGTCCTCGAGGTCGAGGATGACCGAGTCGACGTCGAGGCCGGCCGCCTTCTCGATCTTCCGTCGCTCCGTCCCCGGACAGAAGAGGAGCGCGCGGCGGGAGCGGCGGTTCACGTCGCGCTCCGCTTCAGGAACATCGCGGTCCGCTCGATCTCGCACACGACGACGTCGTCCTGATTGAGCGCGCGGTGCAGGAGCTTCACGATCCCGCGGTCCGGCTTGCTGGAGGAGGGGCGCTTCTCCAGCACCTCCGTCTCGACGTAGATCGTGTCGCCGTGGAAGACCGGGGCCGGGTGGGCGACGCGGTCGTAGCTGAGGTTGGCGACGATCGTGCCGGACGTCAGCTCGGGGACCGTCAGTCCGACGGCGAGTCCGAGCGTGAAGATTCCGTTCACGATCCGGCGCCCGAACGCGGTCTCCGCCGCGAACGCCTCGTCGAGGTGGAGCGGCTGCGTGTTCATGGTCAGCGCGCAGAAGAGGACGTTGTCCGCCTCGGTGATCGTGCGACCGATCGAATGCCGGAAGCGATCGCCGGGATTGAGATCTTCGAAGTGTTTGCCGGTCATCGGGTCGTCCCTCGTTTCGGGTCCGTCATTTCGAGCGTCGCAATGCGCCGCGGATGTCGCATATGCGTCATAAGGAGCGAATTGCCTTGTGATTCCGAAATGGCGGCCTAATGTCGAAACGTCACCGCCACAAGTATTCGGAGTCACGCCATCATGGCATCCAAGAAGAAGCAGTCCACCATGGACGCGCTCGTCGCCTACATGAAGAAGCACCCGAAGGCCGTCTTCGCGGACGCGAGGGACGCCCTGGGGAAGAACGGCCACAAGATCTACCCGATCATGTGGGGCCGGGCGCAGGTCCTCCTCGGTCGCGTGAAGGCGAAGAAGCGCGGCGCGGCGAAGAAGAAGGCCGCGGCCGCCACGCGGGCGCCGGCGGCGAAGAAGGCGGCGACGCGGAAGAAGCCGGGGCGGAAGCCCGGGCGGCGCGCGGCGTCCGGCGCGAGCGGGGGGGAGATCGCCATCGACGCGGGCGATCTCGAGCGCTGGCAGGCGCTCGTCGACCACCTGAACGGGGGCGGCAAGGTGGCGCTGCAGTACGACGGCTCGGGCTGGATCCTGACCACCCGCGGCTGAGCGCTCGCTCCGGGACGGCGGCGGAATCGGGGGGCGGCGCCGCCGCCCTCGCGCCCGTGGCCGCCCCGCGCCCCCGCGCCCGGCCGACGGTCGGGCGCGCTCACGCCGGCGCGGACTCGAGGACCGCGGTCATCGAGCCGGCGCACGCGGCGATCCGCCAGTCGGGTCCGAACGCGTGGATCTGCTGCTGCTTCAGCTCGGCCAGTTCGAGGTGGGCGGTGAAGACGATCGCCCGTCCTGCGGCGTCGACCTCCTGGGCGAGCTGGAACGCGCGCTGCTCGGGATGCGCGAAGATCTTCACGAGCATC
>JAUIEL010000491.1 GCA_030428825.1 bacterium | reverse complement strand
GGTCTACTACAACTCGACCCGCAAGCTCGTCCTGCTCGGCGCCGACGGCGTGATCTTCGTCGCGGACTCGACGCCGGGGAAGATGGACGAGAACAAGGAGTCGCTCGAGAACCTGCGCGAGAACCTCCTCGAGGCCGGCAAGGAGCTCGCCAAGTTCCCGCTCGTCATCCAGTGGAACAAGCGCGACGTCGAGGGCGCGGTCCCGGCCGAGGAGCTCGAGAAGGACCTGAACACGCTCGGCGCGCCGACGTTCGAGGCGGTCGCCTCGAAGGGAGAGGGTGTCTTCCAGACGCTGAAGGCCCTCTCGGCGCTCGTGCTCAAGAGCATCAACTCGACGAAGGGCGCCTCGCTCTCGTCGCGGAACGCCGCGCCGCCGACTCCGGAGGTCCTGGAGCAGGCGAGCGAGGAGAAGGCGGGCGACGGAGCGGACGCCGCGGCGGCCTCGGCCGAGGAGGAGGTCCGCGCGACCATCCCCTCCAGCGAGGATCCGCCGCCGGCGACCGGCGGCTTCGTCCTCGAGCGGGGCGAGGTCGTGACCGGCGAGAAGAGCGGCTCCGGGGGGGGCGCTCCGCCGCCGCCGCCGCCGCCGCAGTTCGACCGGCCGAAGGTCGCCAGCAACCCGCTGGAGGAGGTCCAGGCCGTCGCGCGAAAGGGGCCCGCCCCCTCGCCCCAGGCGGGGAGCCCGGCCCCGGTCGCCTCGGCGCGTCCGGCCTCGCCCGCGCGTCCGGCCGCCACGGCGGTCCAGGAGCGGAGGGCGATGGACGAGACCGACTCGCTCGCCGAGGCGATGAAGAAGAGCGCCCCGCCCCGAGAGGCGCGCTCGAGCGACGGATTCAAGCGCGAGGTGCGCGTGATCGGCGGCCGCAAGGACGGCGCGACGGCACGCCCCTCGGGCAACAAGGCGATGGTGGGTCTCGCGATCGGAGCCGTGATCGCGGCGGCCGGCGCGGCGGTCTGGTTCCTGGTTCTGAGCTGAGCAGAGGGTCTGGAGATGACGACGGATTCCACACTGCGTCAAGGACGCCTGGTCTTCTACGAGGAGCACATGGTCCTCGTGGACCGCATCCTGGCCGAGTTCCTGAAGAAGGCCGGGGCGCGCTCCGCGTACCTGATCGACAAGGACGGCCACCTGATCACGAAGTCCGCGGAGAGCGCGGAGATCGACCCCGACACGATCTCGGCCCTCGTCGCCGGAGCGTTCGCGGCGACGAAGGAGATGGCGCGCCTCCTCGGCGAGCAGGAGTTCTCGGCGCTCTTCCACCAGGGGGAGCGGGACAACATCCAGCTGTCGCTGATCGCCGACCGGGCGATCCTCACCGTGCTGTTCGACGACTCGACCACGCTCGGGATGGTGCGGCTCTACGTCTCCGAGGCGGTGCGCCGGCTGACCGAGGTGCTCGAGCGCGCCGACGCCGAGGTCGCGGCGGGCGGTCCGCGCGACGAGGTCTCGCCGGAGTACGGCGACTCGGCCGCGAACGCGCTCGACGAGCTGTTCGGCGGCGAGAGCGCGAGCGAGGACGAGGGCGAGAGCCCGACGAAGGAGGACGGCTGACGGCCGTCCCGCGTGACCGCCGGCCGGCGGCGGTCACGGCTCGAGTTCGTACGTCTCCTTCACCCACTCCCGCCAGACCTCGTCGAACCCGACGATCGAGTGGCCGAAGTGGTTTCGGAACGAGTCGCGCAGCGGGACGTCCTTCTTCAGGTCCTGGACCAGCGCGGGGAGCTTCTCCGGCGCGTGCGTCATGATCCAGTCGACGATCGACCACGCCTGCAGGTGGTCGTCCCGGCCCATCTGGTCGGCGCGCTTCCTCGAGAGCTGCGCGAACGGGATCGCCTCCCCCTTCAGCACGAGCTTCTTCGTCGGCGACGCCCACGCCTCGTCCGGCATGTCCTCCTCGGCCGACTCGATGTTGCATGAGTTCCCGGCCGCGCCGAAGTGGATCATCTCGGCGTAGTTCGCGAGCCCCTCCTCGAGCCACCCCGCTCGCTCCACCAGCCAGACCTTCATGAAGTAGACGCCGAGGTACTGGTGCGTCATGTGATGGAGGATGTGGCGGTGGAACGCCTCGTCCGCCTTCTTGAACACGCTCTTGTCCCGCCACGTCACGAAGATCGACGGGTCGCCGACCGCGCGGCCGGCGCGGTCGGTGTTGAGGTGGGCGTAGATCTGCGCCGCCTGCACCAGCGTCCGGAGATCGTCGCACAGGATGAGGCGGTGCTTCTTCACGCGGGCGAGTTCGTCGTCGTAGTCCAGGACGTCCTGGAACCACGCGTAGTGCGCCTCGAGCCGCTCGGCGTACAGGTGGGCCGCCTCGTGCTGCTTCAGCGTGACCCGTCGCTCGAGCGAGACCTTCGGCAATCCGAACGCGATCTGGAAGTGCTCGGTCTCGATGTGGACGAACGGCCGCCGCGGGCGGAGCGTCTCGTCGATCTCCCGCGCGTTCGCGAGCCACGCGTCGACCTCCGCCGCGAGCGGGTCGAACTCGGCGCGCGCCTCCGCCTGCTTCGACGGGGCGAGGCAGCGTTCGCACGGGAGGAACGGGAGGCCCCGTCCCCGGGGGTCGGATTCGACGAGCGCGGAGCAGCGCAGGACCTTCGCCTCCAGCTCGGCGATCCTCGGCTTCAGCTCGTTCGCGACCCGCCCGGTCGTCTCGCACTTCGGACAGAGCTTGTCCGCGGGCGCGTGACCGGCGGCGGCCGGCGGGAGCGAGAGGACGACCAGCGACGCGAGGGCGGCGAAGCGAGGTGCGCGCATGCACCATTCTTACCAGGGGAGGGGCCTCCCGCGGGAAAGATCCGCCGGATCGGCGGAACCCCCGTTCCCCGCGTTCCGTCCAAGTCGGCGCCTTCGGGAAAGGCCACGAAACGAACGCGGGCCCTCCATCCATGAAGGGGCCGGACGAACGGTCGTCCGGCTCGTTCAGTTGGGCAGGTCAGGGTGGAAAGGTCCGCCGGACGAGCGCCCCCTCGGTCCAGCAGAGCGAGAGGTCGACGTCCATTCGAAGGGTGCATGGACTCGTGGTCCATGCACCCTTCTTTTTCGTGGCCCGACGCGTTCTTGTCCGCCGGCATCCGACGCGTGGGCACGCCAGCGCCGGTCGGGTCGTATAAAGGGCGGACCGCTCCGCTGCCCCCGGACGCTCTCCCATGTTGAAGTCGATCCTGAAGGCCGTCCTGACGATCGCCGCGCTCGCCGGCGCGGGGTGGGTCGGACTCGAGCTGCGCGACCGCCTCCGCGAGGACGGCGCCGAGGCGGGGCGGACCGCCGAGCGCCCGCCGGCGCCGGTCGAGGTGGCGGAGATCGCCCGCGGCGACCTCGTGCAGCGGCGCACGATCAGCGGCACCCTCGAGGCGTCGTCCGAGTTCGTGGTGGCGCCGAAGACCTCGGGGCGCGTGGTCGAGCTCGGCGTCGACCTCTCCGACCCGGTCCGCCGGGGCGAGGTCGTCGCGCGCCTCGACGACGCCGAGGCGGTCCAGGCCGTGGCGCAGGCGGACGCGGACCTCGCGGTCGCCCGGGCGCAGCTCGCGGAGGCGGTCGGCGCGCTCGAGATCGCCGAGCGGACGCTGGCCCGCGTGCGGCTCCTGCGCGAGCGCCAGATGGCGGCGGAGATCGAGCTCGACGCCGCCCTCTCCGACCACGTCACGCGGAAGGCGCAGGTCGAGGTGGCGCGCGCGCGCGTGACCCGCGCCGAGGCGTCGGTCGAGGCGGCGAAGATCCGGCTCGGGTACTCGAGCGTGATCGCCGACTGGAGCGACGGGGACGACGAGCGGGTCGTCGCCGAGCGGTTCGTCGACGAGGGGGAGACGGTCTCCGCGAACGCGCCGCTCTACCGCGTGGTCGACCTCGACCCGATCGTCGGCGTCGTCTTCGTCCCCGAGCGGGACTACGCGCGCCTGCACGTCGGGCAGCCGGTCGTCCTCACGACCGACGCGTACCCGGCCGACCGGTTCGAGGGGACGATCGAACGGATCGCGCCGGTCTTCCGCGAGTCGACCCGCCAGGCGCGCGTCGAGCTCCGCATCGAGAACGGGCGCCGCGAGCTGAAGCCGGGGATGTTCATCCGCGCCACGGTCGAGCTCGACCGGGTGGAGGACGCGGTCGTCGTGCCGTTCGCGGCGCTGACCGAGCGGAAGGGGGCGACCGGCGTCTTCCTGCTCGACGCGGACGGGCGGCACGTCCGGTGGCGGCCGGTGAGGGTCGGCGTGAAGGAGGCCGCGCGCGTCCAGATCGTCCCGGTCGACGGCGAGCCTCCCGCGGGACGGGTGGTCGTCCTCGGCCAGCACCTCGTCGACGACGGGTCGGAGGTGGTGATCCCCGGCGAGGCCGGACCGGGCGCGGACGGCGCGGCGAGCGTCGAATGAACCTCGCCGGCGCGAGCGTCCGCCGCCCGATCTTCACCACGATGGTCACGCTGATCGTCGTCGTGATCGGCGTCGTCTCGATGGACCGCCTCCGCATCGATCTCCTCCCGGCGATCGAGCTCCCGACGATCACCGTGCGGACGGACTACGAGGGGGCGAGCCCGGAGGTGATGGAGCGCCTGGTCACGCAGGTGATCGAGGAGATCGTCGCCACCGTCCCCGGCGTGGAGGAGCTGACGTCGACCTCGTCGGAAGGGGAGAGCCGGGTGCGGGCGCGGTTCGCGTGGGGGATCGACGTCGACACCGCAGCGATCGACGTCACGTCGCGGATCGAGTCGGAGATGAACGAGCTCCCCGACGAGATCGAGCGCCCCCGGGTCAGCAAGTTCGACGTCCAGTCGTTCCCGATCGTCCTCCTCGGCGTCTCCGGCGACCTCGATCCGGTCGAGCTGACCCGCCTGGTCGAGGACCAGATCCGGTACCGGTTCGCCCGGATCCCCGGCGTGGCGCAGGTCGATCCGTGGGGCGGCTACCCGCGCGAGGTCCGGATCGAGCTCGACCCCGACCGGCTGAAGGCGCTCGGCCTGCCGCTCGACCTCATCCTCGACGCGGTGCGCGACGCCAACCTCGACCTCCCGACGGGGAAGATCGACGAGGGGCGCCACGAGATCACCCTCCGGGCGCCGGCCGAGTTCCGCGGCCTGGAGGAGATCCGCGACACGGTGCTGGTCGAGCGCGAGGGGGGCGCGATCACGCTCGGCCAGGTCGCCCACGTCCGCGACACGTACGAGAAGATCACGCGCGTCGTCCGCGTGAACGGCCAGCGCGGCCTCCGGATCGCCATCCGGAAGGAGGCGGACGCGAACACCGTCGAGGTGTCGCAGCGGATCCTGGAGGAGGTCGCCGCGGTGCGGACGGCGTTCCCCCAGCTCACGATCGTCCCGGTCTCGAACCAGGGGAACTTCATCGAACGGTCGATCTCGAACGTCGCTCGGTCGGTCCTGTACGGCGGCGGGCTCGCGGTCCTCGTGCTGCTGCTGTTCCTC
>JAUIEL010000490.1 GCA_030428825.1 bacterium | reverse complement strand
AGCGCGAGCGTCGGGACGAAGCCTCCGCTCCCCGGACATCCGACGCCGTACGGCGAGACGGTCGAGCCGCACCCGCGGTGGACCTCCACGCTCCCCGACCCGCCGCCGAACAGCGGCGCGCGCGCCCGGCCGAGCAGCAGGTCCGCCAGCCCGTCGCCGTCGACGTCCCCCACGCCGGCCGAGCCGCGTCCGACCAGGTCGTACGGGTCGACCCCGACGAACCGGCGGATCGGCAGGCCGTGGGCGCCCGAGACGACGTGCGCGTACGCGGGGACTTGCGGCGGGAACGAGACCGTCGACGCGGCGAGGAAGTCGTCCCGCCCGTCGCCGTCGGCGTCGCCGAGGCCGGTGACGTGGATGCCGAAGAAGTTCTTCGGGGTCTCCCCGTGGAGGTCGTGGAGCACCCCCCCGCCGGCGCCGGAGTAGACGCGGACCGCGCCCCGGAACGCGCCCTCGCGCGGGGCGCCGACGATCAGGTCGGGCGCCCCGTCGCCGTCCAGGTCCCCCGCGCCGGCGACGGCCGAGCCGAACCCGGACTCGGGCGCCGCGCCGAAGAGCGTCGCCTGGAGGAAGTACGCCAGTCCGGAATGGACGCGCACGACCCCGACGCGGTTCCCCTGCGCGTCGACGTCGCGCGGCGCTCCGATCGCGAACTCCGGGCTCCCGTCCTGGTCGAGGTCACCGATCGACGCGATCCCCGCGCCGAGGTTCCCGCCGATCGTCGTGCCGGTGATCGTGTGGAGGAGGATCCCGAGCAGGCCGGAGCGGATCTCCACCCGTCCCTCGTTCGTCCCGCTCGACGCGCCCGCGATCGCGTACTGGGCGCCGATCGCGTAGTCCGGGAGCCCGTCGAGGTTCACGTCTCCGAGCGCGGCGACGTTCTCGCCGTACCGCTCTCCCGGGCCGGCCGCGAGATGGGTCTGGATCGGGGTCCCGCCGCCCCCGCGCAACAGGTACGCCGCACCCGACGGTTCGGGAGTGAAGGTCCACTGGATCGCGTGCTCCGGCGCCCCGACCAGGAGGTCCGGGAAGCCGTCGAGGTCGACGTCGCCGACCGTCTCCATGTCCGTCCCGAGCTCCTCGCCGACGAGGCCGAGGTGGGTCAGGATCGGCGCCGCGGTCAGACCGGAGTAGACGATCACGTCCCGGTGGGACCGGACCGCCCAGTCCGCGACCCCGTCCCCGTCGACGTCCCCGGCGAGCGCCGTCCGGAAGCCGAACTCGGGCGAGCCGTCCGAGAGCGTGAAGAGCGGGTCCCCGGCGTCCGCCGGGACCGCGAAGGCGGTCAGGGCCGCCGCGAGGGAGACGGGGGCGATCCCGATCGCCCGCCGCCGCGCCGCCGTTCTCTTCGGGTTCGTCATCGTGCCGCCTCCGCTCTCTCGTCCGCGCCTCGGCGCGGGAACCGGTTCGTCGAGGGAAGCGCGCCCCGGGGCCGGGGAGTGCAATGGAATCGCGGAAATCCGGGGTTTCGGTGCCGCGCGGCCCTCCCCGGCCTCTCGCGCGGTCGGCTCGTGCGCCGGGCCGGCCGCTTCGAGTATCGTCCGGGAGCACCCCCGGGAGCCCCCTCATGTCTCGTCCCCCCCTCCGCGCGGTCGCCGTTCCCCTCCTCCTGCTCGCCGTCGCGCCGCCCGCGGCGCCGCAGGCCGTCCCCGGCGCCGGCCTCGGGATCGGGCCCGGCGGGACGCCGTCGATGGCCGAGGTCGTCCTCCGCTCGGCCGAGCGGTCACGCCGCGAGAACGACCGGCGACGGGAACAGGGCGTGATCCAGACCGGCCTCGGCCCGTACACCGTCACCCAGGTCGACATCCCGGCGACCGACCCGGGCGACGGGTTCTACACGGGGACCGGCTTCCTCGAACGGATCCAGATCATGACGCCGTACGGGTTCGACGCGGACGGGCCGGACGTGCCGCTGATCGTCGCGTTCAACGGGTGGGGTCTGTCGGCGAACTCGTTCTTCAACGGGATGAGCACGATCCCCGACGAGGCGAACGTCCGCGGCTGGATGGTCGTCGCGGTGACGTGCCTCGACGACAAGTCGTACGGCTGGATCGTCGGGCAGACCGGCATCGAGGTCGCGCTGAAGTACGTCGACCACCACTATCCGATCGACCGCGACCGGATCTACGGCGTCGGCTGGTCGGGCGGCGGCGGGTCGGTCGCGTCGTACGCGGCGCGCCACCGCGACCCGACCGCGCCGATGTTCGCGGCGATCGCGACCAACGCCGGCAGCTACGACCTCGAGGACACGTACTTCTGGGTGCCGTCCTCGACGAAGCAGATCATGGAGCACCCGAACCTGTTCCAGGGGCCGCCGAGCGGCGCGACGCTCCACAACTACGAACGGACCCAGACCCAGTCGCTCCTCGCCGGCGCGGTCGACCTGCCGCGCGCGCAGCTCCGGAACCTGCTCCACACGCCGGTCCGGCACGTCTTCTCGACGGACGACACGCTCCCGTACCTCGCGGCGCAGAGCGCGCACTTCCGCGACGCGTTCCTCGCCGACGGGACCTCCTACTCCTGGCAGTCGTTCTCGGGCCTCCCCGAGCCGCACACCTGGGACCTCCTCCCCGGCCCGGCGACGCTCGACTTCTTCGAGCCGCGGTCGCTCCAGACCGACGTCGGCGCGTTCCGCGTCACCGCCGACCGGAAGGGGCGGTACGACTGGGCGACGGTCTTCCTGCAGGGGGGCGGCGACTTCGCGACGTTCGAGTGCGCGCTCGACGAGGCGACGAACGGCGTGACGGTCACCGGCGTGTCGAACGTCACGGCGCTGGTGCTCGAGCCGCCGCCGACGCGCGTCGCGCTCGGGACCGACTTCTCGCTGACCTTCTCCACCGCGGACGCGGCGCCGACGCTGGTGCGGCTGAAGCGCGTCACCGCGGCGCCCGACACGGTGACCGTCGGCGGCGCGCCGTTCACCGCGTGGACGTACGACGGCGCGACCGACGAGCTGACGATCACCGCCCCGCCGGGGGCGACGAAATTCGACGTCGCGTTCGACGACACGTCGCTCCTCCTGAAGGGGCCGGCGACGGTCGGGAAGTCCCCGGACGTCCACCTCGACCTCGCGGGCGGCCAGGCGGGGCAGGAGTACGTCCTGCTGCTCGGCCTCGCCGAGGCGGAGACGCCGCTCACGACGTTCGACCCGGCCGACCCGCGCGACGTCCTCGTCGCGCTCTCGCCGCTCCCGGTCCTCCTCCCCGGGACGCTCGATGCGAACGGCGAGGCCGCGATCGACTTCTGCGTCCCGCCGACCCTCGCCGGCCAGTCGATCTTCGGCCAGTTCGTCACCCTCCCCGGCGCCGCCACGATCGTCGACGCGCTGTCGAACCGGCTCCGGATCGACGTCCTGGCGCCCTGACGCCCTGACGCCCTGACGCCCTGACGCCCTGAGAGGAGCGGAGGCGGGTCGACGCCCCCTGAGCCCCACGACGGACGGGTTCGAGGACGGCGCCTCGAACAGCCGGAGGCGGGCGTGGAAGACGCGCGCACCTCGAGGAACTCGCTCCGTCGCGCCGGCCATGGGGCGACGGGTGCGCGGGACGCCTCACCCGCGGGGCGGCGTGACGTCCATCTCGATCACGAGCCTGTCATCTGCGGGACGCAAGACACGAATCGCGGAGACTCCGTGCGGCGAGTCCGCGGCGAGGTCGCGCACCCAGCCGTTCGGCCCGAGTCCAGTCTTGAGCAAGCGATCGATGCCCCGCGCCACGTCGGCGCTCGTGTAACAGACGGCTTCGACGCTCTCGAGCGTGACGTGAGCTCCGTCGAGCGCGTGGAGCAGCGAGCAGGACGGCCGGTCGATCCCCAACTCCTCCAGCCGCGCGAAGACGAGGTTCTGGAGCCAGGACAGCGGAAAAGAAGAATCGCCGTCGGCGCATGCGCGGACTGTGATCTGAAACGGAAGGCGCACCGCGTCGACCTGCATTCCTTCCGGACCCCGCTCCCCCACGGCCTTCAACCGACGCAGCGTTTCGTCGCTCGAAGACGTCATGGAGTCGAGCGCTGGTTGCGGCTCGACATCCGGGTCTGGCGCCAGAATGGAGCCTCGCGGTCGGAGCATCTCGCTCAGGAGCGTCCGCGGCACGAGGATCCCACCCCCCTGATCCATCGCCAGGACCTGGTCCTGCCGGAGCCGCGCCGCGAGCTTCACCAGGCGCTCCACGAAGTCGGGCGCCGCCGCGGTCTCGTCGTCGATCGACCAGGTCACGCTCAGGTCGGTCTCGGGGTTCCCGGTGCGGGACCCGGTCCACCAGCCGAGACTCACCCCCTCGGGCTTCGCCTCGTGAAAGAGATCTCGGACCATGGTGTCGAGGGTCTCCACGCTGAAGCACGGACCCATCACGCCGGGGGGAAGCAGGTGGTGCATCCGCGCCGCGGCCTGCCGCATCTCCCGGAATCCGTTCTGGTCGGCGAGCGCCTTGCCACTCGCCGCGACCCACTCCCCACCGAACGGTTCGAGGGGCGGATCCAGTGGAAGGTGAGCGAACGCGCCACCCGGCTGCAGCGGCGTCAACAGCCTCGCCACCACACCTCCCCGCCACGCACCCCAGAACACCGTAGTCCCACAGACGACAACATTCTCTTGGTCCCCGTTTCCCGACCGTCCAGGATCTCCGCCATCCGAGCCCTCTCTTCCCGCCCCCCGACGCCCCCATGCCGAAGGACCCTACACAAAACCCACGAATGCGGGAAGATTGCTTTTCAATTTGGACAGTACTACTGTCGAATAGGAACAGCCCGAGAGGTTCGGTGAATGGCCATGGCAGAGCGACGGCGGGATGGACGGAACGGCGAGGAGTGCGAGCGCGGGGTGGCCGACCTCTGGGTGCAGGTCCCGGCCGGGGACCTGATCCCCTTGTCGGGACTCGGCCCCGGCGCCGCTCGAGAACTCGGCTCCCTCTTGACGCACGCGCTGACCACCCGAGCGTTGGCTTCGGAGGAGTCGGACGCCGGGGCTGCCCACCTCCGCCGCGACTTCGCCGCGGAAGTCCGACGCGTCGTCGGTCGACACGAAAGGGCGGGTCGCCCTCCCGAAGTCCGGACCGCCTGGGATCGGCTCGGGCGCTTCCTCTACACGGCGCTCGTGGGGACCCGGCCCGCCCCGGACCACATCGTCGCCGACGCCTTCCTGGAGGAACTCGAGTGGCGATTCGGTTCCCGGTACGCCGCCGTCCAGGAGATCGGGCGCCGCCTCGAGCGCGCGGAGGGGAACTGCGTCACGGAGAGCAGCCTCTCGAAGCTCGCGCGAGGCCAGGGAGGTGTGAAGCTCGGTCGGCTGTCCGAGGTGGCGTGCCTGCTCGAACTGGAGTTCACGGTGTCCGGCTCGAGGCGCCGCCCGAGGCTCTGCGCGCTCCCCGAGGAGGCCAGCCAGGCGAAGCCCTCGCGCCGGCCGGCGGTCGTCCCC
>JAUIEL010000489.1 GCA_030428825.1 bacterium | reverse complement strand
CGAGCAGGTAGCCGAGCAGCGCGAGCTTCGCGCCGCCGCGAGCCACCGCGTCGATGGGCTCGGCCGTCCCGCCGGCGGTCACCTTCCAGAGCTCGCGGCTGGTGGCGGCCGGGTCGTCGGCGATGAAGAAGAGCTCGCCGTTGTGGATCCGGTAGTCGGCCGGGTTCGAGCTGCCGGTGCCGACGTTGATGTCGGCGACCAGCGTCGTGCCGAGGGCGGTGCCGTCGGTCCGGTACGGCTCGGTGCCGGAGCCGTCGTTGGCGCGGAAGTAGAGCGCGCCGCCGAAGTCGGCGTGGTAGCTCATCGTCGGGGACGAGCTCGCGCTCCCCGGGTTGATGTCGGCGACCATGGTCGTCCCGACGACCGTGCCGTCGGTCGCCCAGAGCTCCGTGCCGTTCACGCCGTCGTTGGCGCTGAAGTAGACCTTCCCGTTCCAGGGGATCAGGTAGCTCGGGTTCGAGTTGCTCGCGCCGGTGTAGACGTCGGCGATCAGGGTCGTGCCGAGCGCCGTGCCGTCGGTGGACCAGAGCTCCTTGCCGTTCGTGCCGTCGTTGGCGGCGAACAGGAGCGCGCCGCCGCCCGGGGCCTCCTGGAGGTAGGTCGGGGAGCTGCTCGAAGAGCCGGGCTGGATGTCCACGAGCAGCATGGTCCCGACGCCGGTGCCGTCGGTGACCCACAGCTCGGTGCCGTTCGTCCCGTCGTTGGCGGCGAAGTAGAGCTTGCCGTTCCAGCTCGTGAGGTACGAACCGCTCGAGTTCCCGCCGCCCGGGTTGATGTCGGCGACCATGAACGTGCCGGGCTCCGTGCCGTCGGAGCGCCACAGCTCGATCCCGAACGCCCCGTCGGTCGCGAAGAAGTAGATCAGGCCGTTGTGCTCCGTGATCCACGAGATGGAGGAGTCGGAGATGCCGGGACGGATGTCCTCGACGAGCTGCGTGCCGGCCGCGGTCCCGTCCGTCCGATAGAGCTCCTCGCCCGTGAGGAGCCCTTCCGCCGCGAAGTACCAGAACGCTCCGGCCTTCACGAACGAGTCCTGCGCGTAGGCGTCGTTGCCGGACGTCGATCCGTCCGGCCTCGAGGAGAAGCCGGAGGAGTCGGTGTGGATGTCGAGGACCGGACCCCAGGTCTGGCCCGAGGCGGCGCCGGCCAGCGAGGCGGCGACGAGGAGGGTCGGGAAGAGGCGATCTTTCATGATGTCTCGCGATGTTTCCGGGGGCGAATTCGGGGCCGGAACCTCCGGCGCTCGCGCGACGACCGCCCTCGGTCGCCGCGGGAGCGGGCGCGCGGGGCGCCCGTCCAGGGGAGATCTGTCCGGGTGCCCCCGAGGCTGGGCCGGAAAATCGAGGAATCGACGCGAGGACGGCTCAGCGCGTCTCGGAGAGACGCTCGGCGAGGCGCCGGGCCGCGCGGTCGAGGGCGCGATCGAGGGCGTCGCCGGCGTCCGACGGTCCCGCCTCCGCCCGGAGCCTCCCGAGGGCGACCTGACTCCCGACGGTGAAGACGCACGTCATCGCCTCTCCGATCGGGAGGAGCCCCGCCTCGGCCCCGGCGACGGCCTCCTCGACCGCGCGTGTGCTCCACGCGAACGCCCGCCGGGCCCACTCCTCGCGCCGCTCCGCGTTCGGTTCGCCGCCGTCCTCGAGGGCGCTTCGCGCGGCGGCCCGGACCGCCATCACGAGCGGCTCGACACCTCCCACCATGGCGATCGGGACTCCGTCCAGCCGGCGATAGAGGCTCGCCGCGAGCCGCGGACGTCCGGCCCGTAGCGCGACGGAGGCGAGGCGGCAGACCTCGGCCACGGAGTCGCTCTCGAACGCGCCCTCCGCCTCGGCGCGCGCCTCCGCCTCGGCGAGTCGGGGGAGGGTCGCGCGCGCGACGTCGACGGTCCTCCGGATCCGGTCGACCCAGACCCGGGCCGCGCCGTCGTCCCCGGCGGCCGCCACGGCGCGGCGCAGCTCGGCGTCGGCCTCTTCGAAGCGGCCGCGCTCGACGTTCAGCTGCGCGAGGAAGAGGTGGACCCGCTCGGGCGAGGGGTCGGCGGCGACGATCGATCGCGCCAGCCGCTCCGCCGGTTCGAGCGCTCCCGCCGCGAGGAGCCGCGCCGCGAACGCCAGGCGATCCGAGCGGCGGAGTGACTCGACGTCCCTCGCGGAGATCTCCTCGAGGAACGACCGTGCCTCCGGGTGTCTCCCGAGGCGGACCAGCAGGTCGAACGTCGGGCGATCGGCGACCTCGTACCCGCGGTCGGAGAGCCGTCGGAATTCGTCCAGGGCGTTCGTCATGTCGCCGCGTCGAAGCAGGAGCAGTCCCAGCGCGAACCCGACCCGGTCGTGGTCGGGACGCGCGCCGGCGGCCTTCCGCAACACGCGCTCGGCGTCCTCGAGGCGGCCCTGCCGCATGAGCGCGCCGCCGAGATCCGCGCTCATGTGCGGATCGTCGGGGCGGAGCGCGACCGCCATCGAGTAGAGGCGGACGATCTCCTCGTGCGGCGGCTCGGGGAGGAGGACCAGGTGCGCGGCGAGGTCGTGGCACGCCCAGGCGTCCGCCGGTCCGGCGAAGCTGGCTCGTCGGTAGTGCTCGATCGCGGCGTCGGTCTCTCCGAGCTCGGCGAGGCACCGGGCGAGGACCCCGGCGGCCGCGGACGACTCGGCGGCGGCCAGGCGGCGGAGCAGCTCGAGGTCGTCGGCGAGGAAGGCGCGAAGCACGTCGCGGCGGGTCGGATCCGGTTCGGCGAGCAGCGCCACCTCGAGGGGGCGACGCCAGCCGTCCTCGTCGGGCCGGCCGCTCCGCCGCCGCGCCCAGGCCCACTGTCGGAGCGCCTCGAGCAGCTCGGACGCCGCGCTCGAAGCGGTGACGCGCGCCGCGGAGACGTCCGCCGGGTCGTCGTCGGGGTCGAGGCCGAGCTCTCGGAACGCGTCTCGGTAGGCGGCCTCGATCCGCGCGCCGTCCTCGACGTCCCCGTGCGGATGGAGGCGCGCGAGGGCCCGGACGATCCTCGCTCGCTCCGTCGCCGAGGCGAGCTCGGACTCCACCTCCTCCCGGAGGCGGGTCGCCTCGGACCGCGCGCGGTCGCCGACGTCGGGCCCGCCCGCCCGCGTCTCGGCGAGGCGCGCCGCCTGCAGGGCCTCTCCCCAGCGGGCCTCCCCGTGGAACGGGTCGGAGCGCGCGAGGCCGGCCAGGGCGCGGACGCGCGACGTCGCCTCGGCGACCTCGCGTTCGGCCGCGGAACGGAGGGCGTCGCGCTTCCGGGACTGATGATGGAACAGGCCGGCCGGGATCAGGATCGACGCCACCGTGACCGTCGCGAGCAGGACCGTGAGTCGGCGCACGCGCCGCTCCTGCGTCGCTTCCGCCCGCGCCTCGGCCGCCTCGAACTCCGATCGTCGCACCCGCTCCTCGAGGGAGGCGAGGTGGTCGGCCACGCGTCGCGCCACCGCGCCCGCGTCCGCGGGGCGGTCGGCGGGGTCGGGCGCGAGGCAGTCCCGCAGCAGCTCGCGCAGCGTCGGATCGGAGACCTCCGCGTCGATGCGTCGCTTCGTCTCGTCCAGCCACCCTCGCGAGGCCCGCAGGAGGATTTCCGACCGGGTTCGCCCGAGGAACGGCGGCTCGCCGGTCAGGAGCTCGAGCAGGATCGCTCCGAGGCCGAAGACGTCCGTCCGCTCGGAGATGGTCGCCGGGTCGCCGCGCGCCTGCTCGGGGGCCATGTATCCCGGCGTCCCGGCGACGCGGGTTCCGTCGCCGGGGGAGGCCTCGCGCTGTCCCGGCCCGTCCCCGCGCAGCGTGCGGGCGAACCCGAAGTCCATGAGCTGAACCTCACCGAACCGGCCGACCATGATGTTCTGCGGCTTCAGGTCGGCGTGGACGACGTCGTGCGCGTGGACGAACGCGAGGGTCTCGCAGACGCGACCGAACACCTGAAGTCGCTCGCGAGACGCCGCGGCGTGGCGCATCGACTCGGCCAGCGTCTCTCCCTCCACGATCTTCATCGTGAAGTACGGTCGGCCGTCGTCGAGGCGGCCGAGCTCGTGGATCGGGACGATCCCCGGGTGCTGGAGGCTGGAGCAGAGGCGCGCCTCGGCGAGGAACCGGTCGACGGCCCGGGTGTCGTCCGCCAGCTCGCGGCGGAGCGCCTTGATCGCGACCTCGCGGCCGAGCTGGGGGTCGTACGCGCGGTAGACGAGCCCCACGCCGCCCCGGCCGATCCGCTCGGCGACGGGGTACCGGCCGAGCAGCTCCGGGTCGGGGGCCTCCTCGAAGGACGTGGCGCCGACCGGCAGCTCCATCGGATCCTCCTCCGAGGACGCGAACGCCGCGGAGAGGAATCGGCTCAGGTAGCTGTCGTCGTCGGCGTTCACGATCTCGGGTCCGCCTCCGTCTCTGCGGCGTCGATCGGATCCTGGGCCCGAATCCCGGAACGTCGGCGGCGAAACCTCAGAGTTCGCGCGCGAGTTCCTCGCACCGGCGCTCCAGCTCCCGCTCGGTCTCCTCGGGGTGGTGAGCCGCCATGACGCTCAGCAGGGCGGCCCGGTAGTCGCGCATCCCCTCGCGCAGCAGCTCGGACGCCCGCTGCGGCGTGACGTCGAGGTGCGTCGCGATGTCGCGCGGCCAGCGACCGTGCACCAGGCGCTGCTCCAGGCAGTAGAGGCGCAGACGCATCCGGTCGTTCCCCGCCGCGGCGAGCCGTCGTTGCTCTCTCAGCGCCTCGCGGGCGAGCATCGTGGCCCAGGCCCGGTCGAACGCGTGGGAGAGCGTCGCCTCGTTCCCCTCGATTCCGGCCGCGTCGAAGTCGCGCGGACCGCCGTCGCGCCCCCAGCGCGCGCGCTGCCGTTCGATCTGGGCGGCCGTGCGCGCCGTGACGCCGTACAGGAACGCCCGCAGCCCCCCGGGCGCACTCGGGTCGACGCGCCCGAGCGCGCCGCCGTCCCGCAGGCAGTGGACGAACACCTCCTGCGCCGCGTCGGAGACGTCGTCGTGGTCGCGCGGCAGCCGCCAGCGCGCGGCGAGGTACGCCCGGATCACCGGTTCGTACCGCTGGCAGAAGACCTGCCGCATCGACCGGTCCCCGCCGGCGGCGAGCAACACCTCCGACCAGCACGTCGAGTCGAACCTCGCCATGGCGTGAATTCTACTCCACCCCGGAACGTCGACACGGCGGGGTTGCTGCGCTGCGCTGGGCTTTGGTCGCTGCGCGGGGCGGGGGGGCACTGCGCGTGGAGCGTGGGGCCGCTGCGCGGGGCTGGGGCACTGCGCGTGGAGCGGTGGGCCGCTGCGCGAGGCTGGGGCACTGCGCGTGGAGCGTGGGGCCGCTGCGCGGGGCGTGCCGCTGCGCGCGGGGCGGTGAACGCGTACGGGAGGGGTGGGGCGTTCGCTGTCGGCCCGGCCCCTCGGGGGGAGGAGCTCCTTCGTTCGCTCGGAC
>JAUIEL010000488.1 GCA_030428825.1 bacterium | reverse complement strand
CGGTGCGGCTGTGAGCCGGACCGACCGGACCGTACGCTGGGCGGCAGGGAGGGTCGAACATGATCCCCGTCGCGTGGCTCCAGCTGAAGAAGGAGAAGCTGCGTCTGCTGGTCGCGATGGCCGGCGTCGGCTTCGCCGTGATGCTGGTGTTCATGCAGCTCGGATTCCGCGCCGCCCTGTTCAAGAGCGCGGTCCGGATCCACGAGCGTCTCGTCTACGACCTGGCGATGATCAGCCCGAAGACGCCGGGGCTCGTCTATCCGAAGCCGTTCAGCCGCCGGCGGGTCGCGCAGGCGCGCGGGGTCGAGGGCGTCGAGTCGACGGTCGCGGTCCACATCGACTTCGGGAACTGGAGGAACCCCGAGCGCCCGGTCGACCGGCGCCTCATGGCGACCATCGCCTTCGATCCGTCGCGGCCGATCTTCGCCATGCCGGAGCTCGACGCGCAGCTCGACGAGTTGAAGCGACCGGACGTGGCGCTGTTCGACGCGCGGTCGCGGCCCGAGTTCGGGCCGGTCCCGGAGCTGTTCCGGCGGTCGGGCGTCGTGCCGGTCGAGTACGAGGGGCGACGGATCGACGTCGTCGGCCTGTTCGAGCTCGGCACGTCGTTCGGCATCGACGGGACCATCTTGACCAGCGACCTCAACTTCTTCCGCCTCTTCCCCGACGTCTCGATCGGCGACGTCAGCCTCGGTCTGATCCGGCTGGAGAAGGGAACGGACCCTCTCGCCGTCCGCCGACGGATCGAGGGGGTCCTGCCGGCCGACGTCACGGTCCTCACGCGGGAGGAGTTCGTGCGGAGAGAGGTCGACTACTGGAACCGCGCGACGCCGGTCGGGTTCGTCTTCGACCTCGGCGCGCTGATCGGGCTCGTCGTCGGGGCGATCATCGTCTACCAGATCCTGTTCGCCGACGTCTCCGAGCACCTGCGGGAGTACGCGACGTTGAAGGCGATGGGGTTCGGCGACGGATACCTCTCGGGCATCGTCATCCAGGAAGGGCTGATCCTGGCCGGTCTCGGGTTCGTCCCGGGGACCCTGATCGCGATGTCGCTGTATCGCGTGGCCGAGGGCGCCACCAGGCTGCCGCTCGAGATGACCCCGGGGCGCGCGCTGGTCGTGCTCGGCCTCACGCTCGGAATGTGCGTGTTCTCCGGGGTCGTCGCGCTCCGCAAGGTGCAATCGGCGGATCCGGCCGACGTCTTCTGACGCGCGGGTCCGTCAGGTCCGCGGGACCCGCTGGAGCATGCGGCGCCAGGAGTCGAGGAGGACCTGCATCGACGACATGAGCCGGAGGAGGAGCGCCTGGTCTTCGTCGTCGAACGGCGCCGCGTCGAGCCGGTTGAGCGCCTGCGCGACCCCGAAGACCGCGCCGGAATCGTCGCGGAGCGGCACGCACAGGATCGACCGCGTGACGTAGCCGGAGGTCTGGTCGCCTCGGCGGTCGAAGTCGGGGTGGGCGTACGCGTCGTCGACGCGCAGCGGCTCGCCGGACGCGAACACCCGGCCCGCGATGCCGGACGCGCTCGGGATGCGGATCTCGACCCGCTCGCCCTCCGCGTCCCGCGCCACCTTCGACCAGAGCTCGCCGCGTTCCTCGTCGAGCAGCCAGAGGCTCACTCGATCGGCCCGGAGCTCGAGCTCGACGCGCCTGGCGAACGCGGCGAGCGCCTGCTCGAGCATGCTCCGGAACGCGTCGTCGCTCGCGAGCTCCGTCGCGCGCAGGAACCGCCGGGCGTCGGCGGTCACCTCGTCGAGCAGCGAGTGGAACTCGGGAACGGAGAGCTCGAGCACGTGCCGGGCGAGGTCCTGCTTGCGGTTCGCGTCCGACAGGAGCGACATCATGCGCCGGGTGCTCGAGAGGACCGCGTGGCCGAACGAGACGAGCTTGCCGTCCTCCAGGTTCACGATCCGGTCGGCGACGTCGAGGATCCGATTGTCGTGCGTGACGAGGACGACGGCGACGCCGCGGTCTCGCGCGAGGCTCCGCATCAACTCGACGACGTCGCGGCCCGACTTCTTGTCCAGCGACGCCGTCGGTTCGTCCGCGAGGAGCAGCGCCGGCTCGCCGACCAGGGCCCGGGCGATCGCCGCGCGCTGATTCTGGCCGCCCGACAGCTGGTCCGGGACCTTGTCGGCCTCGCGCTCGAGCCCGACCGCGGCCAGCGCTCGTTCCGCCCGCGCGACGCGCTCGCTCGGCGGCGTCGACCCGAGCTCGAGCGCCATCTGCACGTTCTGTCGAGCCGTGAGCGCGCCGAGGAGGTTGTGGAGCTGGAAGATGAAGCCGATGTCGCGCCGGGTGTCGCGCAGGGTCGCGCGGCTGGCGCCGCACAGCTCGCGGCCGAGGACCCGGATCGAGCCTTCGGTGGCCGAACGGAGCGCGCCGATCAGGGTCAGCAACGTCGTCTTGCCGGACCCCGACGGCCCGGTGAGGATGACGATCTCGCCCGCCTCGACGGTCAGGGAGACGTCGTCGAGGACCTTCCGGCGCAGGTCGCCCGCGCCGTAGTGGTAGCTGACGTGTTCGAGGACGACGGGATCGGCCATCAGCGGCCGTCCCCCGCCGCGTCGTCGCGATGGTGGATCTCGACGTCGACCTGGAGGTTGGTGAGACGCGAGAGGAGCTCGTCGGTCTCCAGGCGGACGCGGACCTCGACGACCCGGGAGTCGACGTCGCCGGCGGGGTCGACGTCGAGCACGTCGTTCTTGAAGATCAGGCGCCCGACGCTCTCGACGACCCCGCTCACGGGACCGGGGAGGGCGGGGCTGGTGACGGTCACGCGCTGCCCGGGCGCCACGAGCCGGACCTCGGTCTCGTACACCTCCGCGATCGCGAACATCTGCCGCACGTTCCCCATCTGCAGCACCGGCCCGGTCCCGGCCCGCTCGCCCGCGGAACGGAACAGCTTCAGGACCTCGCCCGCGGCGGGCGCCTCGATCACCGAGCGACGCTCCAGCGCCTCGGCCCGCGTCACCTCCGCCGCGGCCGCGGCGACCGAGTGGGTCGCCTCCGTCCGGTCGAGCTCGGCCCGGAGACGCTCGAGGCGGGCGCGCGCCTCGAGGACCCCGATCTCCCCCGACAGCTCCATCGTCCTCAGCTCCGCGCGGGCGGTGGCGAGCGCCTCGGTCGACGTCTTCACCCGGGTCTGCTGTTCCTGCAGCTCCTTCTGCGACGCCGAGCCGCCCAGCCCCTCGACGCGCTGATACTCGCGTTGATCCGCGGCGAGCCGGCCCTCCAGGGAGCGGACCCGCGCCTGCTGCGCCTCGAGCTCGACCGGGAGGAGCTCCTCGGCCCGGCGCCGCGCGATCTCGCCCTCCGCGATCCGCGCGCGGACCACCGTCATCTCGGCCGCGAGGCGGCGCGTCGCCTCCTCGAGACGCACCTCCGCGAGGTCTCGGTCGGCCCGGCGGAGCGGGTACGACTCGAGGTGGAAGAGCGGCTGCCCCGCCTCGACCCACTCCCCCTCGGAGACCAGGACCGCGGCGAGCCGCTCGTCGCTGGGCGCGCCGACGTCGATCACCTCGCCCGACGGCGCCAGCCGCCCGAGCGCGGTGACCGAGCGGAGCGCGCCGCCGGCCGGTCGCGCGGAGCCGTCGGACGCGCTCCGATCGGAGATCGCCGCGGCGGATGTCGCGACGAGCAGCGCGAGGAAGGCGCCCCTCCGGGCCCGGAATCCGATCGACCTCATGACGCCCACTCCGATCCCGAAGCGCGAGGCCGCGCGACGCGCCGCCCGAGCTCGCGTCCGTCTCCCGCGAGCGGGCCACGATAGCGATGTCGTCGGAATCCGGCCACGGCGGCTCTCCGGTCGACGTTCGTCCGTTCGTCAGCGGGCCTCGCTGAGTTTCCCGAGGGCGAAGAGGACCCATCCGCCGATCATCGCGTGCGAGATCGACACGCCGACGAGCGTCCGGTGGCGCGCGTACATCCAACCCCAGAGCAGGCCGGGGATCATCGCCCAGAGCGCGCCGCTGCCGCTGTCGTACAGGTGCATCGTGCCGAAGATCAGGCTCGCCAGCAGCACCGCGGCGGCGCGCCGGTGTCGGATCGTCAGGAGGCGCTCGAGCGAGCCCTGCAGCACTCCGCGCGCGAGGATCTCCTGGAGGGGACAGGCGAGCACGTAGATCGCGAGCGCCAGCCACCAATGGAAGCGCGCGGAGATCAGCGGGTCGGCGTGGCTCTGCGCGCCCATGGGATTGAAGAGCGGGACCTCGGCCCAGGCGGGGACCGTACGGATGAGGATCCACTTCGCCAGCGTGGCGAGCGCGATGCAGAGGAGGGAGATCGGGATCGCCTCCCGGAGCGCCGGGCGCCACCCTTCGAGCGTCAGGCCGATCGTCGCGAGCGGGATCGAGCGGCGCCGGACGCCGTGGGCGACGAGGACGGCGATCGGCGCCATCAGCAGCAGGGTGACGGCGAAGTTCGCCGCGAGGGCGTGACGAAGGTCGCGCAGCGCGTTCATCGAGAACGTGAAGACGCAGAGCAGCGCGATGGTGTTGATCGTGACGCCGCTCAGGGCCTTGCGGCGCTCGAGCTCCGCCTCGTGTCTCGCCAGCGCCTCGACCGTCGCCTCGCTGAGGGCCCGGGCGCGCTCGGCGATCCGGACCGCCATCGCGAGCCTGACCTTCAGGAACGCCGGGTCTCGATCGGCGAGCGCCTCGAAATCGTCGATCGGGATGCGGAGCGTCGTCGCCGGCGTCGCCGCGCGCGCGGTCGCCGAACGGACCGGACGGCCGATCAGCGACAGCTCGCCGATCCACTCGCCCGGCCCGATGCGGTTGAGGACGTGGGGGACGCCGCCCTCGTCGCGCCGCGTGACCTCGACCTCGCCCGCGGTGAGGAAGTAGAGGTCTGCGCTCGCGACGCCCTCCTCGACGATGACGTCTCCCGGGGCGTGGCGCTCCTCCGCGCACCGCGCCACGAAGTCGTTCCGCTGGGCGGACGAGAGCTCGCGAAGGTCCGGGCTCGAGCGCAACCGCTCGGTCCCCGCGAGGTCCGGACCTTGTCGCTCGACGTCTGCCATCGGCGGCGATCAGTACACGTCTCCCGGCGCGGCCGTCAAGGGCCGGAGGAGACGCGCGCGGGCTCGCCGACGGTCGACGCGCTTCGGGTCGGCGTCCGGGTTCGATCGCGGCGGCCGTGATGAGGCGTCATTGCGTCGACGGACGGCTGTCGCTCCGGCGAGCGCGGGCGATCCCGCGCGGCTCGTCGCTCCTCGCATGTCCTCTCCGGAGATTCCCACTCGTCCGGCGCCGTTCCGCCGGGCCGGGCGGTCGAGGCACCGATCGAGCGGCCCCCGGACGAATGCGCTCGCGCTCGGTACGATCGGAGTTCGATCCGCGCGGGGAGATCGTTCATGAAGCCGGTCCTGGCGACGCTCCTGGGGCTCGCGATCGCGGCGCTCTCGAGCGTCTGGTGGGGGC
>JAUIEL010000487.1 GCA_030428825.1 bacterium | reverse complement strand
AAGCGGCCCTTCGCTCCACGCGCAGTGGCCTTGCCCCGCGCAGCGGTGTCACCAGCCCAGCGCAGCGCCTCCCCGCCCTGCGCGCAGCAGTCGCCGCGATCCGCGAACGGTCGACGCCCAGCGCGGAGCTAGAAGAGAAACCCGCTCGACGCGCCAGGTTCCGCCTTCTCGATCTTCTCGAGACGGAACGTCACGGAGTGCCCTTCCTCGTCGCAATACGCCTCGAGGACCGCGGCGCCGTTCCACTCGTAGACGACCTGGGGGGTGACGATGCGCTGCTGGGCGCGCTGGCCGCTGCCGGTGAGGTGGAGGTTCGCCTTCTTCTTGTCGCGGATCGCCTCCTCGAGGAAGCGGAGCGGCTCGGGGAGGCGGGGCATGGCGAGGACGTGGTCCTCGAGGAGCTCGGGAGAGCCGGTCTGTTCGGCGAGCTTCCTCAGCGGGACGCCGGGGCCGCCGAGCTGCTCGACCATCTTGCCGACCAGGTGGCGGACGAGCTCGGCGTCGCCGAAGGCGCGGTGCCGGGCGTCCTGACGCGGGAGGCCGATCAGGTCGATCAGCGCGTCGAGCGTGTGCGCGCCGGCGGGGAACATGCGGCGGGCGGCGGGGAGGGTGTCGAAGATCGGGTTCGACGGCGCGGGGGCGCGCTTCCGGGTCAGCTCGAGGCCGATCATCGCGGCGTCGAACGGGGCGTTGTGGGCGACGAGGGCGGCCCCCTCCGCGAACCGGAAGAACTCGTCGAGGACCTCCGGCGCGGACGGCTTCCCGGCGACCATCTCGTCCGTGATCTGGTGGACCTCGGTCGAATCGGGCGGGATCGGCAGCCCCGGGTCGATCAGCGCCTCGAACCGGTCGGTGAACTCGCCGTCGACGAAGCGCGACCCGGCGATCTCGAGGAGGCGGGTGCCGGCGCCGGTGCCCGTCGTCTCGGTGTCGAACGCGACGAACGGAACCTGGCCGATCGGAGTCTTCGGGTCGATCATACGGCGGAAGGTACCGGCTCGCCGTTCGGACGGAAGCGAAATCAGTCCTCGACCCGTTCTCCCTCGCGGACGCGGACGATCTCGCGACGTTCCCACGCCTCGGCCTCGACGGCGTCGAGGTCGAGAGGCGCGTCGACGGCGCGCAGCTCCTCGACGTCGCCGCGGATCTTCGGCCGGACCGGCATGAAGAGGGTGCAGCAGTCCGGGTGCGGGCGGACCGACACGTCGTACGTCCCGATCGCGCGGGCGAGCGCGATCGTCTCCTGCTTGTCGTGGGCGACGAGCGGGCGGAGGACGAGGCGGTCGGCGGTGTCCTCGATGCAGGCGAGGTTCTCGAGCGTCTGGCTCGCGACCTGGCCGAGCGACTCGCCGGTCACGAGCGCCCCCGCCCCGTACGCCTCGGCGTGGCGGGCGGCGATCCGATTCATCGAGCGCCGGTAGAGGAGCGTCCGGAACGCGGCGTCCGCGCCGTCCTTGATCGCCACCTGGACGTCGGCGAACGGGACGACGACGAGCGTCAGGCGGCCGCACCAGCGGGAGAGCGCCCGGGCGAGGTCGACCGCCTTCTCCTTCGAGGCGTCGCCGACGAACGGGGCGGCGTGGAAGTGGAGGAGCTCGACGTCGAGGCCGCGCTTCATCGCCAGCCACGCGGCGACCGGGCTGTCGATCCCGCCGGAGAAGAGGACGACCGCGCGCCCGATCGAGCCGCCGGGGAGGCCGCCGGGCCCTTCGAACCGCTCGGCGTAGACGAGCGTCTCGCGGCTCCGGATCTCGACCCCGACCACGAGGTCCGGGTCCTTCATGCGGACGGTCAGGCCGGGGAGGCGGTCGTGGACGGCGCCGGCGACGTGTTCGTTCACCGCGGTCGACGGGTGCGGGAACCGCTTGTCGGCGCGGGTCGTCGCGACCTTGAAGGTGAGGCCCGTCCCGTCCGGCGTGCCGCGGCGGCGCGCGGCGTCGACGGCGTGCTCGACCGCCGCCGCCGCGACGGCGTCGAGCGAGCGGTCGACCGTCACGGCGGGGGAGGTCGACGTGACCCCGAAGACGCGCGCGACGCGCTCGGCGGTCCGGCGCGGATCGTCCGGCGCGCGGACGACGATCCGTCCGTGCGGTCGCTCGACCGGGCCGTGGGGGAGGGCGGACAGCGCGGACTTCACCCGCACCTGGAGCGCGCGCTCGAACGTGCGGCGGTTCCCGCCCTTCAGTCCGATCTCGCCGTACCGGACGATGACGATCGGCGTGCCGGTCAACCGACGAGCTCCCGGACGCGCGCCACGGCCCGCGGCAGGGCCGCGGCGAACCGGTCGACGTCCGCGGCGGCGGTGTGGCGCGACAGGCCGACGCGGATCACCGACCGCGCCTCCGCCTCGTTCAGGCCGAGCGCGGCGTACGTCGGGGAGAGCTCGGTCTTCGACGAGGCGCACGCCGAGCCGGTCCCGACCACGATCCCCTCCTCCTCGAGGTGGTGCTGGAGGACCTCGCCGCGGACGCCGGCGACGGCGGCGGCGACGATCGAGGGGAGGCGCTCCGCGGCGTCGCGACCGAGCACGACCGCGCCGTCGAGGGCGTCGAACGCGGCGACGACGCGGGCCGCGAGCGCGGCGAGGGCGGGGGTCGTCGCGGAGAGCGCCGCGGCGGCGCGGGACGCCGCCGCGCCGAACCCGACGATCCCCGGCACGTTCTCCGTCCCCGACCGGACGCCCGCCTCCTGCCCGCCGCCGAAGACGAGCGGGACCGGCGCGCGGCCGCCGAACCGGACGAGCGCGCCGATCCCCTTCGGGCCGTGGATCTTGTGGCCGGAGACCGCGATCGAGTCCGCCACCGCGGCGACGTCGTCGATCGGGACCTTCCCGAACGACTGGATCGCGTCGACGTGGAGGTGGGCGCGGGGGGCGAGCGCGCGGACGGCGCGGGCCGCGGCGGCGATCGGCTGGACGACGCCGGTCTCGTTCTGGCCGTGGATCAGCGCGACGAACGTCGTCTTCTCGCCGAGCGCCTCCGCGAACCGGTCGAGGTCGAGACTCCCGGCCGGATCGGTCGGGGTGGCGACGCACGGGACGCCCGCCTCCTCGGCCGCCACCGCCGCCGGGTTCCGGACGGAGGGGTGCTCGACCGCCGAGACGACGACGCGATCGGTCCGGCGGGCGCGCACGAAACCGAGGACCGCGAGGTTGTTCGCCTCGGTGCCGCCGGACGTGAACGTGACCGTGCCGCCGCGGCCCGCGCCGCCCGCGACCGCCTCCAGCACGCGTTCGCGGGCCCGTTCGACGGCGGCCCGGGCCCGCACCCCGGGAGCGTGAACGGACGACGGATTTGCGGACTCGGACCGGAGATACGGCAGCATCTCCTCCAGGACCGCGGGGTCCAGCGGAGAGGTCGCGGCGTGGTCCAGATCCAGCGTTTCCGGGCCCTTCGGGGTCATCGTGGCGAGACTAACAGACGCTTCACGGGGTTTCAGTTTCCGTCTGGTTCCGGCCGAACACGCGGGGATAGAGTGTCGCGTTCGGCCGTCTCCTCCCCGTCGGCCGGGACGAGAGCCCATCCGCCGTGAGCATCCTCCGAATCTTCGACCTCCCCGCCCTCTGCATCCGCCACCGGGAGCTCCTGTGGTCGTTCGTCTGGCGCGACCTGAAGGCGCGCTACGAGGGGTCGATCCTCGGGCGGCTCTGGCCGCTGCTCAACCCGATCATCCTGTTCCTCGTCTACTACTTCGTCTTCGCCGTGATCATGGGGATGAAGCTGGCCGACCGGGGGCAGGAGTTCGGCGACCAGTCCCTGATGGGGTTGTTCATCATCTCCGGCGTCCTCCCTTGGATCGCGTTCGGCGAGTCGGTCTCCCGCTGCACCAGCGTGGTGCTCGAGAACGGGAACCTGGTCAAGAAGATCGCCTTCCCGTCGCAGCTCCTGCCGGTCTACGCGACGGCGGTGAACTTCATCTACTTCTTCATCGCCCTCGCCGTGTTCCTGGTGCTGCGCCTCACCGCGTTCCACGACCTCGGGGTCGGACCGGACGGGCAGCCGCTGGTCGGCCTCCCGGACAGCTGGCCGATCCTGTTCGTGGCGATCGCGCTCCACTTCGCGTTCTCGGTCGGTCTCGGGCTGCTGCTGGGGGCGCTGAACATCTTCGTGCGGGACACCGCGCAGGTCGTGCCGCTCGCCCTGAACCTCTGGTTCTTCACCACGCCGATCGTCTACCCGACCGAGCTGATCCGCCAGCGTCTCCCGGAGTACCTCTGGGTCATGCAGCTGAACCCGATGTACCACCTGATGGAGATGTACCGGGCCGCGCTCGTCTACGACCACGGCGCGACGCCGTGGCGATCGGCCGGGATCTTCGCCCTCTGCGTCCTGGTCGTGTACGTCCCGGGGTACGCGTTCTTCCGGAGCACCAAGGGGAGGTTCGCGGATGAGCTCTGACCGCCCCGCGATCGTCACCCGCGACCTCGGGAAGAAGTACAAGGTCTACGCGACGCCGTTCAAGAGGATCCGCGAGGGCCTGTCGTTCGGGAAGCAGATCCTGCACAAGGAGATCTGGGCGCTCCGGAACGTCGACGTCGAGGTCGGCCACGGCCGGGCGCTCGGGTTGATCGGCTCGAACGGCGCGGGGAAGTCGACGCTCCTGAAGATCCTCGCCGGGACGACGACCCAGAGCGAGGGGTCGTTCACCGTCGACGGTCGGGTCGCGTCGCTCCTCGAGCTCGGCGCGGGATTCCACGCCGAGTTCACGGGGCGCGACAACATCTTCCTGAACGCGTCGGTGATGGGGTTCTCGCGGAAGGAGATCCGCGCGAAGCTCGACTCGATCATCGAGTTCACCGAGCTCGGCCACTTCATCGACCAGCCGGTCCGGACCTACTCGTCCGGCATGATCATGCGTCTCGGCTTCTCGGTCGCGACCGCGATCGATCCGGAGGTGCTGATCATCGACGAGATCCTCGCGGTGGGGGACCTCCACTTCCAGAAGAAGTGCATCGACCGGATCTTCGAGTTCCGCGACCAGGGGAAGACGATCGTCTTCTGCTCGCACTCGCTCTACGACGTCCGGCAGATCTGCGACGAGGTCCTCTGGATCAAGGACGGGAAGGTCGAGCAGCGCGGCGCGCCGCTCGACGTGACCGCCGACTACGCGAACTACGAGCGGTCGCTCCTCCACCAGCCGCTCCAGCACGTCGCGGGGATGGAGCAGTCCGACGAGCGGAACCCGCCGAAGCTCGAGTCGGTCGCTCTGCTGGACACGGACGGCGAGGCGGTCTCGACCGTCCGGACCGGCCAGGACCTCGTCATGCAGCTCGACTACCACGTCCCCGACGAGTGGACCCGGACGATCAACTGCGGCTTCGCGATCTGGCGCTCCGACAACGTCCTGATCGCCGCCGCCTCGTCCGCTCACGACAAGGTCGAGGTGCCGCAGGCGCCCGGCGGTCGGTTCCGGGCCCGGATCGAGGTCCC
>JAUIEL010000486.1 GCA_030428825.1 bacterium | reverse complement strand
CCCGTGATGATCGACGCCGTCCCGACGCCGACCATCGTCCAGCCGAGGTACACCTCGCTCGGCGTGGGGCGCTCCGTCGCGAGGGCGTTCGGTGCGCCGTACCCGGGCGCCGGGCCGCCGCCTCCGCCGCTCGGGGACTGACCGCCGCCGCCGAGCCCGAACGCGCCGCCGGTCTTTTCCCCGCCGCCCGAGGAGACGGTCGGGTCGGTGCCGGCCGGCGCACCGGTGCGGACGGCGACGAGGAGGCGATCCAGAAGTTCGTCGCCCGCGTCGAAGAGAAGGCGAACGACTTCGGCGAGGACGGCTGAGGTCGGTCGTCCCGCGGGGAGACGCGAAGCGGCGCGCCGGCCTCGAGCCGACGCGCCGCTTCTTCGTCTCGTCTCGGGCGCCGCGCGCGATCAAGGCAGCGGCGCGTCCCCCACCACGTCGTCGACGCGCACCTTCCGGTCCCGGAGGTAGTCGACCGCCTTCTCGATCTCCGCGTCGTCCCCCTCCAGCTCGAGGTAGACGAGACCGACCTCGTCGGTGATGCTCGCGCCCCGGATGTTCGGGATGACGTTGAAGTTCTTCCCCAGGTTGTACAGGAGCGGCTCCTTGATCATCTCCTTGGGGAACGTGCAGTAGACCTTCCGATTCGACACGGTGGCTCCGTCCTTTCGGGGACCGTTGCGAACGCGCGATTCTACGGTTCCCCCTCCGAACTTCCCCCGCTTTCTCTCGCCCCCGCGGGACCGGACGAGGCGTCTCGCACGAAGACCGGCGAGCGTCCGTCGCGCGCGAGTCGAGCGCCCGCGACACCGGGCGAAGACCCGGGTCAACCGCCTCGGGTCCGCTCCGCGGCGGGCGGGAAGTACGCCCGGACGTCGAACCACTCGATCAGGTCGCGCTCGACCGACGACGCGCGGCGATCGACCCTCGGCTTCCCGCCCGGCGGGACCGGACCCGGCGGGCCGCCGTCGGACCCGGACCGACGCCGGACGACCTCGTCGAGATCGAGAGCCCGGGCGACGAGCCGGCCGAGCTCCTCGTCCCGCCGATCCTCGAGCCGGCCGCCCTCCTCCCGGAGCCGCCGCTCGAGCTCCTCATCGAGCACGCGCGGATCGAGCCGCCCGCGGAGCACGCGCTCGACCCGACGCCCGAGCGGCGAGTCGAGCGGCCGTTCGGAGAGGACGTCGAGCGCGCCCGGGAGGCGCAGGACGCCCGCCGCGAGGACCGCGTCGCGCCGCGCCTCGTCGTCCGTCTCGCGCGCGAGCCAGTCGAGGAGGAGCTGCGGGTCGCCGTCCGCGCCCATCGCGGCGAGCGCCCGTCCCGCCGCGGCGCGCACCGGGGCTTTCCGGTCGGTCAGCCGCTCCCGGAGCGCCGCCTCGAGGGCCTCCCCGCGGCCCGCCGCCGCCGCCCGCGCCAGCGCCGCCCGACGCTCGGCGTTCCGCTGCGCGCCGAGCGCCGCGGCGACGTCCCCCGCGCCGTCCGGACGCGCCGCCAGCGCCGCCCACGCCGCGTCCCGGACCTCGTCCGCCCCGTCCTTCGTCGCCCGCCGGAGCGCCTCCAACGCCGACGGATGGTCGATCCTCCCGAACGCGAGCGCGAACGCCGCGCGCGCCGCCTCGTCCGGCTCGCGGCGCGCGTGCGCGAGGAGGAGCTCGAGCTCGGCCGCCTCCCGGATCTCGCCGACCGCGAACGCCGCCGCCCGGCGCACCTCCGCCGCGTCGTCCCCGATGCACGCGACGATCGCCGGGAGGAGCCGCCGGTCCCCCGTCGCCCCGGCCGCGGTCACGATCGCCGCCCTTCGGTCGGCGATCGCCTCGCGCGGGGCGCGCTCGACGAGCGGGCGCAGTCCCTCGGCGTCGCCGAGCCGTCCGAGCGCCAGGGTCGCCGCCCGTCCGAGCAGGGTGGCACGGCGCGCCGCGGCGGCCTCCCGCAGCGAAGGGACCGCCGCCGACCGCCCCCGTCGCCCGAGGAGGAGCATCGCCACCGACCGCTCCTCCTCCTTCAACGCGCCGCCTCGCAACGCCCGCTCCAGCTCCGCCGACGCGGTCTCGGTCCCGATCTCGCCGAGCGCGAACAGGGCCGAGCGCTGGCCGAGCGGGTTGCGGGTCTCCCGCAGACGCTCGATGACGATCGTCGTCGCCGCGTCCCCCGCGCGCGCGATCTTCCGGATCGCCTCCCAACGGCGCTCGGGGTCGGGATCGGAGAAACCGTCCGCCACCTCCTCGAGGTACTGCTCGTGCGCGGGCCGGAGCCGGCCGGCGCCGATCGGCGCCGTCGGCCGCTCCTGCGCGCGGGCGAGGAGGGACGGGACGAGGAGCAGGAGGCATGCGCAGACGGACGTTCGCACGTCCGCATGATAGCCCCCCGCTCGCGGAGACCTCCCCTTCGGCCCGTCTCCGCTCACCCCGTCCCGTCGAGAAGATGTCTCGCGTCCGCTCGGGTCGGCCGGACGCCTACTGGTTCACCTCGAGCACGATCGGCGCCGACACCCGCCCCGTCGCCGTGTCGAGCACCTGGATCCCGAGGTCGTACGGCGACGCCGACGACGGGATCTTCCCCGAGATCGCGCCGTTGCCGTTCCCGTCGGCCACCGACGCCAGCGCCGGCGAGTTCAGGAGCCCGACCAGGAACATCGGGTCCTGCGGGTCGAGCGCGAGCGTGCCGTACCCCGCGAGCGCGGGCGCGGCGCCGGCCGGCACGACGACCCCCGACAGGAGGAGGACGAACGGCTGGCCCGGCGTGGCGCCGAAGACGTCGACGGTCACCGCGTCGTTCGCCTTCGGGTTCGCCGCCGTCGCCGACGGGGCGGGGAACGGAACGCCGTGGAAGAACGCCACCGCGTCCGCCTCGGCCGCGTTGAAGAACCCCATCCCGCTCTCCGCCAGGTGGACGCTCCCGCCGCCGAGGGTCGAGAAGACGGTCGCGTCGTCCGACGACGGGCTCTGGACGGTGAAGATCATCTGCGTCGCGTCGACGTCGATCCCCTTCACGTCGCCGATCGTGGCGGACGATCCGAGCGCGGTCTGGACCATCGCCTCGAGCTGGGCGCCGGTGAAGGCGACCTCGGCGGTCGTCGCGCCCGGCGGGAGCCGCAACACGTCGTCGTCGGCGATCACGGTCGCCGACGGACCGCTCGCCTCGTCCTCCGCCAGGCTGAACCAGAGCGCGCCGTCCGCCGCGATCGCGATCGCGTCGACGTCGACGTTCCCGTCGTTCGCCTGGATCGCGGCCTGGATCTGCGCCTCGGACCAGACCACCTCGAGCCCGCCGTTCGGGCCGCCCGGGTCGAAGCGGACCACGTCGCCGTCCTGGATCCCGGCCTGGTCGGAGACGAGGGAGAAGTAGACGCCCGCGATCCACGGCGTCCCGGCGCCGACCGGGACGACCTCGAGCGCGTCGAGGTCCCCCGGCACGTCGTCGAGCCCGTCCTGGTCCCGGTCGCCGAAGTGGAGCGCCAGCGTCCCGCCGTCGACGAGGAGCCGGGCCGGCCCCGTCCCGGAGGCGAGGAGCACCTCCTCGTCCTGAACCGTCGTCACGCCGAGGTCGCCGGTCCCGGACAGCGACAGCACGACCTCTCCCGCCGGGGCGGCGACCGCCCCGGAACACCACGCGAACGACACGAACGAGACGAACGCCGGCACGAACACGCGCGCGCGGCCACACGACTTCATCATGGAGACCTCCGATGTCTGGAGGGCGCGCCGACTGCGCGCCCGACACCGAACGGTCGTCTTTCCGCGCCGCGCGGTTACGCGTCCGCCGGAGGATCCGGGAAGAGGAGGACCTCGTCGATCGTCGACGCCCCGCAGAGGAGCATCAGGAGGCGATCGACGCCGAGCGCGATCCCCGCCGCCCGCGGCAGGCCGGCCTCGAGCGCGGCGAGGAATCGCTCCGGGAACGGTCCCGGGTCGCGCCCCTCCGCACGCTTCGCCCGCCGATCCCGCTCGATCCGCCGCCGCTGCTCGGCAGCGTCGGTCAGCTCGTCGAAGGCGTTCGCCAGCTCGACCCCCTCGACGTACAGCTCGAGGCGGCGCGCGAGGCGCGGGTCGTCGTCGTCGAGGCGGGCGAGCGCGGCCATCGACGCGGGATACCCGGCGAGGACGGTCGGACGCCCCCGCCCGAGCCGCGGCTCGACGCGGTCGAGGAGGAGCCGGAAGAAGAGCGTCTCCCCCGCCTCGTCGGCGGCCGTTCCGAACCCCGCGCCCCGGGCCGCGTCGCGGAACCCGGGCTCGTCCCCGTCGAGCAGCGGCGCGAGCTCGACCCCCGCGTGCCGGCGGAACGCCTCCTCGACCGTGAGGCGCTCGAACGGGACCTCGAACTCCGCGCCGCACGCCGGGAGGAGCGACTCGAGGTCCCGGACGATCGCTTCGAGCCCCTCCCCCGCGCGGTACCACTCGAGGAGCGTGAACTCCGGATGGTGCAGCGGCGACCGCTCGCCGAGCCCGCGCCGGAACGCCTTCCCGAGCTGGACGATCCGGGGGTACCCCGCCGCGAGGAGCCGCTTCATCCGGAGCTCGGGCGAGGTGATCAGGGAGCGACGCTCGCCGGCGACGAAGAACGGGTCGAGGGTCGGCGCCGGCCCCGCCTCGTCGACCAGGAGGCCCGTGTCGACCTCGAGGAACCCCGCCGCGTCGAACCAGGCGCGGATCGCCCGGTGGAGGTCGGCGCGACGCCGCGCGTTCGCACGGACGCGCGGGGACGCCGCGTGCTCGGCCTCCCCGCCCGCGCCGGTCCCCGCGTCCGCGCCGTCCGTCACCGTCGCCCGCGCCGCGTCAGGGCGAGATCTTCTCGAGGAGGCGCGGGAACGGGATGCACTCGCGCACGTGGTGCGTGCCGCAGATCCACGCCGTCGTCCGCTCGACGCCGAGCCCGAAGCCGGCGTGCGGCACGGTGCCGTACCGCCGGAGGTCGAGGTACCACTCGAACGCCTCCTTCGGGAGCGCGTGCTTCGCGATCTGGTCCTCGAGGTACGCCAGGTCGGACGCGCGCTCGGAGCCGCCGACGATCTCGCCGTACCCCTCGGGCGCGAGCGTGTCGACGCAGAGCGCCACCCGATCGTCGTCCGGGTCGCGCTTCATGTAGAACGCCTTCACGTTCGCCGGGTACCGGTGGACCATCACCGGCCGGTCGAACTGCTCGGAGAGGACGGTCTCGTCCGGCGCCCCGAAGTCGCCGCCCCACGCGAACTCGTGCCCCGCGCCCTTCAGGATGTCGACGGCGTCCCCGTACGACAGCCGCGGGAACGGCGCCTTGACGTTCTCGAGCTTCGAGACGTCACGCTCGAGCACCTCGAGCTCGGCGCGGCGGTGCTGCACGACGTCCTGGACGACGTACGAGAGGAACTCCTCGATCAGCTCCATCAACCGCGCGTCGAGGTCGTCACCGCCGACCTGCACCGAACCCGCGGCCAGGCACCACAGGTTGTCGCGACGCTTCTCGTAGATCGCGA
>JAUIEL010000485.1 GCA_030428825.1 bacterium | reverse complement strand
CGGGCACGCCGGGACGAGGGCGAGCGCGAGGAGGCGCCGCACCGGCGCGAGGCCGAGCAGCAGGTCGGCGAGCGCGAACAACGCGATCGCGGTCCCCGCCATCGCGACGGCGAGCACCGCGGCCGACGCGCGCGACTCGGCGGCGCGGACCGGCGACTGGATCCGGGGACGTCCCATCGGCCCCGGTCTACCGCTCCGGGCGCCCGGGGTCACGCGCCTCGGCTGCGGCGGAGGCGGTTCGCGCCGCGGGCGCGGTTCGCGGCGCGGGCGCGGTCGAGGGCGGTAGACTCGCCGGACGATGCTCCCCCCGCGCCTCCTCTCCGGACTCGTCCCGCTCCTCGTTTTCGTCGCCGCGATCCCGAGCTGCGCGGACCGACCGCGGAAGGAGCGGCCGCGCGGCGTGGTCCTCTTCGTGCTCGACACGGTCCGTCCCGACCGGATGTCGTGCTACGGCCACGACCGGCCGACGTCGCCGCACATCGACGCGCTCGCGGCGCGGGGGGCCCGGTTCGAGCAGGTCGTCAGCTTCGCGCCGTGGACGCTGCCGTCGGTCGCCGCGCTCCTCTCCGGCGAGCCGGCGCACCGCGCGTTCCGGGGGTCGCTGCAGCGGTCGCTGGTGACGGCGTTCCGGGACGGCGGGGTGCGGACGGCGGCGGTGACCGAGAACGGCTACCTCGCCGCGAAGTACGGGTTCGACCTCGGGTTCGACGAGTACGTGGAGCTGGCGCCGGTCCGCCCGGACGACCCGTTGGCGATGGGCGCGATCGGGCGGACGTTCGCGCGGGCGGAGGCGTGGCTGCGGGACCACCTGCGGACGCGCCCGGGCGAGCCGTTCCTCCTCCTGGTGCACACGTACGAGCCGCACGCGCCGTACACGCGGACGACGTTCGCGGACGGGCTCCCGGCGGGGAAGGTCGGCGACGCGTTCCGGGTCGAGGCGCTCGACGGGCTCCGGCGCGGGGCGACGGCGTACGGCGACGCCGACCTCGAGCGGCTCCGGGCGCTGTACGACGGCGGGGTGCTCGAGGCGGACCGGCACGTCGGCGAGCTGGTCGGCGTGCTCGACGAACTCGGGGTGGCGGACGAGGTCGTCGTCTGCGTCACCAGCGACCACGGCGAGGACCTCGGCGAGCACTACCGGACCCGCTGCGGCGACCACGGGCACTCGCTGCTCGACGACCTGCTGCTCGTGCCGCTGGTGATCGCCGACCCGACGCGTCCGATCGCCGGGCGGGTCGTGCCGACGCAGGTACGGACGCTCGACATCCTCCCGACGCTCGCCGCGCTGCTCGAGGTCGGCCCGCTCCCGTCGACGGAGGGGCGGTCGCTGGTCTCGATGCTCGAAGGGGAGCCCGCGCCGCCGCGGGTCGCGTTCGGCGGCTCGCCGCACTCCGGCCCGGACCGGATCTTCGTCCGGCACGCCGGGTACAAGTTCATCGAGACCGTCGGCGAGGACCGCCACGACCCGCCGCTCGTCCCGCCCCCGCCGAAGGTGCAGCTGTACGACCTCCGCGCCGACCCGGGCGAGACGACGAACCTCGCCGAGGAGCGCCCCGACCTCGTCGAACGATTCCGCGCCCTCGACCGCCGGATCGACCGCCGAGGCGGCGGACCGGTCGAGATCGACGCCGCCGACGACGAACTCGCCCGCCGCCTCCGCGAGCTCGGCTACACCCGCTGATTCCACCCCGCCGACGTGAGTGGGGTGGCGTCAGACCCCACCACGTGCGCGGAGTGGGGTCAGACCCCACTCCGCGCCCCATCGAGACGTTCGTTGCCAAGCACTTACGCCGGCCGCACAGGAGTGGGGTGGGGTCAGACCCCACTCCGCGCGCGTCGTGGGGTCTGACGCCGATTCGGACGGACGCCGGTCAGGGGGAGAGTTCGCGGCGGGCCTGGGCGAGGTTCTGGCGGGCGACGGCGTAGTCCGGGTCGAGTTCGACGGCGCGGGCGAAGGCGGCGACGGCGGCGTCGAGGCGGCCCTGGCGCCAGTGGACCGAGCCGAGGTTGTTGTGGGCCGGCGCATAGGTCGGGTCGCGGTCGATCGCCGTCTCGAAGCAGCGGCGGGCGCCGTCGAGGTCGTTCGAGCCGCCGAGAGCGCGTCCGAGTTTGTTCCAGGCGTCGGCGTCGTCGTCGGCGAGGTCGACGGCGCGGCGGAACGCCGGGAGCGCGAGGTCGAGCCGCCCCTCCGCCTCCCACGCCGCCGCGAGGTTCAGGTGGAACGACGCCGCCTCCTCGACCGCGGGGGCGATCCGCCGCGCGTGTTCGAGCTCGGCCCGCGCCTCGGCCGCCCGCCCGAGCTCGAGGAGGACCTCGGCGAGGCGGAGTCGGTTCGGCGCCATCCCCGGGTGCGCCTAGACCGCCGCCCGGAACCGGCGCTCCGCCTCCGCGAGGTCGCTCGCCTCTTTGTCGAGCACCCCGAGGTTGTGGAGCGCGACGAAGTTCCCTTCGGTCACGGCGAGCGCCCGCGCGTAGAGCGTCGGACCGTCCTTCCAGAACCCGACCTGCCACACCGAGACCCCGGCGAGCCCCGCGACGACGGCCGCCGCGATCGCCGCCGCCGCCCGCGGCGCCAGCCGTTCGCGCAGCGTGTAGACGACCGCGAACACGACGCCGACCAGCGGGAGGTAGGTGTACCGGTTCGCCATCGACTGCGACCCGACCTGCACCACGCCGATCACCGGCACGAGGGTCCCGAGGTACCAGAGCCAGCCGACGAGCATCCACGGCCGCGCGCGCCGCCCGATCCAGGCGACCGCCGTCAGCCCGATCAGCAGCGCCGCCGCCGCGACCGCCGCGCCGGCCTGGACGCCGCGGTCGTACGGGTAGAAGAACGGCAGCTCGACCGGCCAGACCGCCTTCCCGAGGTACGCGGCGTACGACGTCACCGCGTTCGCCAGCCGCTCGCCGAGCGTGAGGGTCGAGAGCCCCTGCACCGCCCCGCCGGCCCGCTGCGCCCAGACCGTCGCCGCCATCGACGCCGCGACCAGCCCGAACAGCGGCAGCTTCTCGACCACCAGGCGCCGCCACCCTCGCTCGCCCCGGCGGAGCGGCCAGACGTCGAGCAGCAGCAGCACGAACGGCAGCGTCACGAGCATCGGCTTCGCCATCAGCCCGAGCGCGAGGAGCGCCGCCGCCACGACGTACCGCCCGACCGACGGCGCCCGCGTCCACGCCACCCACGCGTGCATCGCGAGCAGGGCGAACAGCATCGACAGCACGTCCTTCCGCTCGGCGAGCCACGCCACCGACTCGACGTGCACCGGGTGGACCGCGAACACCGCCGCCACCGTCGCCGCCGCCCCGTGCGCGCCGGTCGTCCGGCGCAGCAGCAGGAACAGGAGCACGGCGTTCAGCGCGTGCAGCAGCACGTTCATCAGATGGTGCGGCCCGGACGCGACCCCGAACAGCTCGACGTCGAGCATGTGCGACAGCCAGGTCACCGGGTGCCAGTTCGCGGCGACCGACTCGGTGAACGCGCGCGCCACGCCGTCCGCGGTGAACCCCTCGTTCACCATCGGATTGTCGACCACGTACCGGTCGTCGTCGTAGTTCAAGAACTCGTGCCCCGCGACCCGCCCGTAGACGGCGAACGCGAGGACCACGAGCAGCGCGCTCACGGCGGCGGGATGGCGGAGGAGGGACGGCATCGGTGGCGCGCCATGAAACCAGCCCGGTCGCCCGCGGCGCAAGCCGGCCGCGCTTGACTCTCCCCGCGCCGCGCGGAGACTCGGCCCGATGCGACGCCTCGGCCGCCTCACCCTCCGCCTCCTCCTCGCGCTCGCGGTCCTCGCCGTCCTGCTCGGTCTCGGCGCCTGGGCGCTCCTCCGCGCGAGCCTCCCCCGTGACGAGGGCGCCGTCGAGGTCGCCGGGATCTCCGGCCCGGTCACCGTCGAGCGCGACGCCCGCGGCGTCCCGACGATCCGCGCCGGCTCGTTCGAGGACGTCGTGTTCGGGCTCGGCTTCGTCCACGCGCAGGAGCGGTTCCTCCAGATGGACCTGACCCGTCGCTACGCGGCGGGGCGCCTCTCCGAACTCCTCGGCCCCGGCTGGTTCACCGAGGACCGTCACCGCGCCGCCTACGACCACGAGCGCGCCGGCGAGCGCCACCTCGCCGCGCTGCCGGCCGAGCACCGCCGCCTCCTCGAGCGGTACGCCGCCGGCGTCGACGCCGGCCTCGACGACCTCGGCGCCCGCCCGCCCGCGTACCTCCTCCTGCGGAAGACCCCCGCCCCGTGGCGCCCGCTCGACACGATGCTCGTCGGCGCGGCGTTCCACGAGATGCTCTCGTACGGCGAGCGCGCCGAGCGCCCGCTCCTCACGCTCGAGAAGGCGTTCCCGCCTGAGGTCGTCGAGTTCCTGACGCCCGACGCGTCCCGCGCCGACGCCGTCCCGCTCGGCGACCCGTCGCCGCCGCCGCCGCTGCCGATCCCCGGCCCGGAGCTCGTCGACCTGCGTGACCGCCCGTACGAACCGAAGAAGGACCTCGTCCACGTCTTCGGCGAGGTCCCCGGCTCGAACAACTGGGCGGTCACCGGCACGCGGACCGCGCACGGCGGCGCGATCCTCGCCGGCGACCCGCACCTGCAGATCTCCGTGCCCGGGGTCTGGTTCCGGGCCGGGCTCGAGTGGCGCGACGGCGACCGCGTCCGCCGCGCGGTCGGCGCGACCGCCCCCGGACTCCCCGGCGTCTTGATCGGCGCGACCGACGCCATCGCGTGGTCGATGACGAACTTCTTCGGCGACCACGAGGACCTCGTCCCGGTCGAGGTCGACCCGGACGACCGGTCCCGCTACCGCGCCCCCGACGGCTTCCGGCCGTTCGAGACGAGGACCCTCCCCCACCCCGAGGGCCCGGCCCAGCTCGTCCTCCGGACCACCGTCTACGGACCGATCGTCTTCCCGGACAACCTCGACCCGCGCCCGCTCGCCCTCGCGTCGACCGCCCTCCGCGACGGCATGACGAACCTCGGCCTCCTCGACCTCCACCACGTCGACACGCTGGAGGAGGCGCTCGACGTCGGCGCGCGCTGGTACGGCCCGTCGCAGAACCTCGTCGTCGCCGCCGCCGACGGCCGCATCGGCTGGGTCGTCACCGGCTGCTTCCCGAAGCGCCGCGGCTTCGACGGGAAGGCCCCGCGCTCGTGGGCCGACGGCGAGTACGGGTGGGACGGCCTCCTCGACGAGTCGGCCCGGCCGCGGGCGATCGTCGAGGACGGCGTCCTCTTCTCCGCCAACGGCCGGATGCTCCCGCTCGAGCGCGCCCGCCTCCTCACCCGCTGCTGGGCGCCGTCCGACCGCCAGCGCCGCATCGAGGAGCTCCTCGCCGCCGACGGCCCGTTCGCCGAGGCCGACTTCCGCGCCATGCAGCTCGACGTCGACCTCGCCGCGCTCGCCCCGTTCCGCGACGCGTTCCTCGAGGTCGTCCCGGAGGGAGAGCCCGACCCGACC
>JAUIEL010000484.1 GCA_030428825.1 bacterium | reverse complement strand
TGCGAGGGGGGAGGGGTGGTACGCCCGACAGGATTCGAACCTGTGGCCTTCGGTTTAGGAAACCGATGCTCTATCCAACTGAGCTACGGGCGCCCGTCGTCCTCGAGGGAGAGCGAACCAGCCTAAGCCCCGCCCGCGGTCCGCTCCAGCCCCTGGGGCGGGGTCACGCGCGGGGGCGGCGGCGCGCGAGGAGGTAGAGGACCGAGCCGGCGGCGAGGTACGCCGCGGTCCGGAGGAAGGTCTCCCCGCTCACCTGCAGGAGGAGGGCGACGCAGACGAGGGCGGCGACGGTCGGGATGACGGGGCCGCCGGGGAGCTCGAACGGCGGGGATCCGTCGTCGGCGGGATCCTCCGCCGCGCGGCCGCGCAGCTTCGGGAGCGCGCCGATCACGCCGAGGTAGATCAGGAGGCGGGTCAGGACGCTGATCTTCGCCAGCTCGACGAACGAGCCGGTCGCGGAGAGGGCGAAGACGAGGACCCCGTAGACGACGATCGACGCCGACGGGGTGTGGAAGCGCGGGTGGACGGCGCCGAAGAGCCGCGGCAGCGTGCCGGCGCGCGCCATCGCGTAGGTGATGCGCGGCGTCGACAGCATCGCGGACGCGACGTTCCCGCCGACCGACACGACGACGCCGACGGTCAGCAGCACCGCCCCCGCCGGTCCGAGCAGCGCCTCCCCCACCGCCACCAGCGCCCGCCCCTCGGTGGCGGCGAGCGTTGGGAGCACGGCGACCGCGACCGCCTGGATCAGGACGTACAGCACCGTCGCCGCGCCGAGCGCCAGGAGGAGCGCGCGCGGCATGTCCCGCCGCGGCGCGCGGCTCTCTCCGGCCGGCACCAGCGCCGACTCCCACCCGACGTACGCGTAGACCAGCAGCATCACCGCCGTCCCGATCCGCTCGGCCGGCGGCAGCGGCGTGTCGGCGTACGGGAACGCGGCGGCGTCGAGCGCGGGGAGCCCGAACGCCACGATCGCGAGGAGCGGGACCAGCTTCGCCACCGTCAGCACGCCGACCGAGCGCATCGCGTGCTGCGTCCCGACGACGTTCACCCACGTCAGGAGCGCCGCGATCGCGAGCAGGAGCCCCGCACGCGTCGCCCCGCCCGCCGCCGCCGGCCAGAACCGCTCGAGCGCCGTCACGATCAGCGCCACGTTCGCCGCCGACGCCGACAGCCGCGCGACGTAGAACGTCCACCCGGTCTGGAACCCCCAGAACGGCCCGAACGCCGTCTGCACGTAGAGGACCGGCCCGCCCGTCGACGAGAAGCGGCTCGCCACCGCCCCGAACGACAGCACGATCGGCGCCATCAGCAGCCCGCAGAGGAGGAACATCAGCGGGCTGTGGATGCCGGTCTCCGCCGCCGCCGCGCCCGGCGTCCCGAAGATTCCCGCCCCGATCGTGCCGTTCAGCGCGATCGCCCAGAGGCCGACGACCCCGAGGCGGCGCACGAGAGGCTCGGGGACGGACGCGGGTTCGCCGGGGCGCGGGTCGGTCATCCGGGCATGAAACAGGATTTCGACCGGTTCCGAGCCGCGACCCGCGACCGGAACGCCCGCCTTCCTCGCCGACCCGGCCCGCACCCCGAGATCCGTACCATGCTTGGATGAACCCGCTCGCCGCCCTTCTCCTCCTCGTCGGCCTCGGCCTCTCGCCCGCCGCCCCCGCCGCCGACCGCCGCCCGAACGTCCTCTTCCTGTTCAGCGACGACCACGCCCCGTCGGCGATCGGCGCGTTCGACGAGCGGTTCGCCGCGCTCGACCCGACGCCCCGGCTCGACGCGTTCGCGCGGGAGGGGATGCTCTTCCGCCGGAGCTTCTGCACCAACTCGATCTGCGGACCGAGCCGCGCGGTGATCCTGACCGGGAAGCACTCGCACGTGAACGGCTTCCGGAAGAACGGCGACCGCTTCGACGGCTCGCAGCCGACGTTCCCGAAGCTCCTCCGCGCCGCGGGCTATCGGACCGCGCTGATCGGGAAGTGGCACCTCGGGAGCGACCCCGAGGGGTTCGACCACTGGGACGTCCTCCCGGGGCAGGGGGACTACTACAACCCGGTCCTCGTCACCGCCGCCGGCCGCCGCCGCGTCGAGGGGTACTGCACCGACGTCGTCGCCGACCTCGCGCTCGACTGGATCGAGGCGCGACAGGACGACGACGCGCCGTTCCTGATGATGTGCCAGTTCAAGGCGCCGCACCGGAACTGGATGCCGGCGCTCCGCCACCTCGACCTCTGGGACGACGTCGACGTCCCCCTGCCGGAGACGCTGTTCGACGACCACGCCGACGACGCGTCCCCCGCCCGCGCGCAGGAGATGGAGGTCGGCCGCCACCTGAACCTCGTCTACGACCTGTTCCTCGAGCCGGACGACGCCTGGGACCCGAACGCCGGGACGGCGCTCGATGCATCGGGGTTCCGGAACCTCGGGACGATGACGAGCGCCCAGCGCGCGACGTGGGACGCCGCGTTCGCCGACGAGAACGCCGCCTTCCGCGCCGCCGCCCTCGAGGGGGAGGCGCTCGTCCGGTGGAAGTGCCGCCGGTACCTGAAGAACTACCTCCGGACCGTCCGCGGCCTCGACGAGGCGATCGGCCGCATCCTCGACCGTCTCGACGCGCTCGGCCTCGCCGACGACACGATCGTCGTCTACTCGTCCGACCAGGGGTTCTTCCTCGGCGACCACGGCTGGTACGACAAACGGTGGATGTACGAGGAGTCGCTCGCGATGCCCCTGATCGTCCGCTGGCCCGGCGTCACGCCCCCCGGCTCGACCTGCGACGCGCTGGTGCAGAACCTCGATCACGCCCCGACGCTCCTCGACGCGGCCGGCGTGGACGTCCCCGCCGACATGCAGGGCCGCTCGCTCGTCCCCCTGCTCCGCGGCGAGACCCCGCCCGACTGGCGCGACGCGATCTACTACCGCTACTTCGGCCACCCCGACGTGCACGACGTCGCGCTCCACTACGGCGTCCGCACGCAGACCCACAAGCTGATCCGCTTCCCCGCCACCGACGAGTGGGAGCTCTTCGACCTCGTCGCCGACCCGGACGAGCGGACGAACCTCTT
The DNA here is from genome assembly GCA_030428825.1 of bacterium. GTDB lineage: Bacteria > Planctomycetota > B15-G4 > B15-G4 > JADJEK01 > JAUIEL01. Next base: position 2,399 of record JAUIEL010000484.1, on the reverse strand, counting down.
CGGCCGGGCGGGGACGGCGCCGCTCGCCGCCGCGCTGGCGCAGCGGCTGGGCGAGCTGAGGGAGAGCTACGGGGACGAGTGAGGTTCGGGGAGAAGACGCCGGCGCGTCACGGATTGACGAAGACCTGCAACCCGTGCGTCGGCGCGAACCCCAGCGGATAGCCGAGCGCCTCGGCGAACCCCTGCGCGGTGAACGTGATGCCGGCCGCGCTCGCCGGGATCGTCCCCTGCGCGGTCGCGGTCCCCTGGCCGGGGCCGCTGCCGGTGACCGGCGCGATCGCCGCGAACGGCGCGACGTTCCCGATCAGCAGGGAGCAGCCGCCGCCGATCGGCTGGGTCGCCTTCTGCGTCCCGACCAGGAACGCGGCGAACGAGAAGCCGGCGAAGCCGTCGGCGCCGGTCAGCCGGAGTCCCCCGACGCAGCCCGCGGCGAGACAGCCCGTCGTCGTGAGCACGGGCTTCACCCCCGCGACGCCGGGGCAGGCCTCGCCGTACGCCACGGGCACCATGCTCGGGGCGCAGCGACCGGAGAGGACCACCACGCGCCCGGCGTTCCCGCCGAAGACGTCGGAGCCCCACCCGCCGCCCGCGTAGTCCGGCCGGCCGTCGCCGTCCACGTCGCCGATCACCGCGGACGCGGACCCCATCCACTCCTGCGGCCCGCCGCCGTAGAACCTCGACAGGGTCGTCTTCGTGGCCATCGAGACGACGCGCACCGCCCCGCGGGCGAACCCGCCCGGGACCCAGGGCTCGGTCTCGCCCGAGGCGCCCACCACGAGTTCGAGCCCGCCGTCGCCGTTCAGGTCCGCGACCCCGCCCAGCGAGGCCCCGAACCGGTCCTTCGGCGCGTCGCCGTGGATCGAGAACAGGACGCCGGCGGTCTGGCCGGAGACGAAGTCGACGCGCCCGGCGACGTACGGAAAGACCTGCGTCTCCCCGGGCGCGCCGACCGCGACGTCGTCGAACCCGTCCTGGTCGAGGTCGAGACCGCCGAGGATCGCCTCCCCGACGTTCTCGAGCGGCTGGCTCCCGGTCCGCACGATCAGCGGCGCGGTGTCGAAGCCGGAGAAGACCGTCGCGCGGCCCGCACCGGCGGCGAACGACGGCTGACCGCCGGCGAAGTCCGGGACCCCGTCGGCGTCCACGTCGCCGACTCCCTCGACGACGGCGCCGAGCCGGGCGTTCGGAGCTCCCACGACCAGGTGGAGCACCGACCCGTCGAACCCGGACAGCACGCGGACCACGCCCTGGTCCGCGCTCTCGTACGGCGCTCCGACGCCCCAGTCGGTGAACCCGTCGCCGTCGACGTCGGAGACCGCCGCGACGCCGAAGCCGAAGCGGGCCCCGGCGACGCCGTCGCGAACGAAGAGCGGCGCGCCGGTCTTCCCCGACAGGACGACCGCGCGTCCCGAGAACGTCCCGGTCGTGTGCGAGAGGGGCGCACCCACGGCGACGTCCGCGTGCCCGTCCCCGTCGAGGTCCCCGACGCCCGCGACGTCCTCCCCGACCGCGAAGACCGTCGCCGAGGCCGAACCCGAGAACGACAGGATCGGCAGCCCGGTCTGGCCGGAGAGCACCCGGACGCTCCCCTCCCCGTTCGGCCCGTCCCCGCGGGCGCCGACCAGCACGTCCGGCACCCCGTCGCCGTCGACGTCCCCCGCGGCGTCGAGCGCCTCCCCCGTCTCGGAGCCGACGGCCCCCGCCCATTCGTGGATCAGCAACTCCCCGGCGGAGGCGGCGGACACGATCGTGAGGAACACGACGACGATGTTGGCGAACCGCATGGCGACATCTCCTTCGCCCCCATGGTACGCGGCAGCTCCCGGTCCCCGGCCCTGCCTCCGCGCGTCCCGGCCTCGCACTGGTGTCAGACACCAGCGCGGGAGTTGCGCGTCGTCCCCGGGGTCGGGGAGCCGGGCGCCGGACACCGGGGAGCGGGAGAGGGGGGGAAGACCGGGTCGCGGAAAGCCGGGTGGCCGGAAAGCCGCGTCGCGGGCAGCGGGGCGACGGACGGCCCGGCACCCGAAACCCGGTTCTCCGGTTTTCCGATCACCCCTGACCCGGTTCCCCCTCGCTCTCCCGTTCCCCGGCGTCCGGTCTCCGGTTTCCGTTCTCCCGGTCCCCGGCCTTCCGACTCACCGACGTCGAGGCCTCCTCGACGCCGATTCGCCGGGCACGGGCACGACGCGCTCGACAGGACGGTGGCGCACGACAGCCGCCCGTTCATCCGGACCCTACCGCATTCCCCTTCATTCCATGGAATCGGGTGAGGAAGTCCGGAGCGGGCGAGGCGGGGCCGGAGAAGGGACGAGGCTCCGAGAGCGACCCCGCAGCGCGACTCGTCCCTTCGCGGAGACCACGCCGGACGCAACGCGCGAGGACGTGAGCGGGTCGGAGAG
>JAUIEL010000483.1 GCA_030428825.1 bacterium | reverse complement strand
GGCGGGGACGATCGACCCCCGTTCCGAGCCCGCCGATCGACCGGCCGACCGAGAGGAAACGCATGTTCCGACGACTCGCTCCGCTCGCCGCCCTGCTCCTCGCCGCGTCCTCCGGGTTCGCGCAGCCGTCGTCGCTCGGACCGAAGGACCTCCTCGTCGTCACCACCGACGGACTGTTCCGCCTCCCTGCGCAGGGCGGGTTCGCGACGCAGCTCCTCCCGGCCGCGGCGTTCGGCGGGCTCTCGAGCCCGGCGATCGAGTGGGTGCCGGGAACGGACGACGCGCTGGTCTGCACCGGGACGCAGCTCTTCCGGGTGTCGTTCCAGGGGACGCCGCCGGCCGCGCTGGCGCCGGTCGCGCTCGCGCCGAGCCTGCCGGGGACGCCGCTCCTGTTCGACCTCGACCTCCACCCGGGGACCGGCGAGCTCTGGGTGCTCGACCGCGGCAACGGGCTCGTGCATCGGTTCGACCCGCCGTTCGCGCCGGGGATGGCGCCGGCGGTCTCCGTCGCCGTACCGAAGACGACGCGCGGGATGTGCGTCGACGCGAGGGTCTGGCCGCGTTCGCTCGTGCTGGCCGGCGGCACGGGCGTGTCGCGGCTCGACGTCGCGACGGGGGAGCAGACGATCGTCTCCGAGCTGACGTTCGCGACGGCGGTCGACTCCGAGCCGGACCTCGAGAACCACCCGATGGCCGCCAAGACGGGCGACCACAAGATCGTCCAGTGCGTGGGGCAGCACCTGGTCGCGAACATCAACCTCGGCGGCCTCTGCGCGCCGGTCGCGCTCGGCCCGGTCGACGTCGAGTGGAGCCCGACGAACCGCCGGCTGTACGCCCTGGCGGCGGACGGCATCAACCCGTGCTGGGGGGCGTACTCCGGGAAGAACCACGTCGTCCGGTTCCAGGTCCCCGGCGGCGGACCGAATCCGCCGGTGGTGCTGACGACGACCGCGGGCTCCGGCATCACCGGACAAGCCGGCGACCTCTGCCTCGTGCTCGACGACTTCGCGTGGGGGTACCGGTTCGGGCCGGACTGCCCGTCGTCCGGCGGCGCGCCGTCCCTCGACCACGCCGACGGCATCGGCCTCCGCCCGTTCCTCGGGAACGCGGCGTTCACGCTCGAGCTGCGGGGCGCGCCGCCCTCCTCTCCGGTCTGGCTCCTGCTCGGGACGGCCGAGGCGTCGTCGCCGCTCGGCGCGTGCTCGGTCCTCGTCGCCCCGACGGTCACCGTCGCGCTGCCGCCGGTCGACGCCTCCGGCGTGCTCGACCTCGCGGCGCCGGTGCCGTCCGCGCCGGCGCTCCTCGGGGCGACGATCCTCGCCCAGGCGGCGCTCCTCGAGCCGAACGGCCTCCCGGTGACGACGACCGGCCTGCGGCTCCACCTCGGCGAGTAGGACCGGCCCGGGGGGGGGCGAAGGGGCCTCCGCGCATCGCGGGGGCCGGTTTTCCACTTCACGGCGGGAACCCGACCGGATCCCCCCGGTCGACGTCTCCGGACGGGCGTGGTTGCACGTCCGTTGCGTCACCTCGGCTAGATTGGCCGATAAGGAGGAGGAATCGCGGAAGCGCCGCGACCCTCCCTCCGGACGACGGTTCCAGCCGGACGGTGCCCCCCGCATGGACTCCCGGACGCTCCTCCTCGCGCTGCTGCCGATCGCCGGCGCCCTCCGGCCGGTCGAGGACGAGGTCCGGCCGGTGCGGACCGACCCGGACCCGGTCTACTTCGAGGACGTCGTCCTCCCGATGCTCGACACGACGTGCGGCACGAGCGGCTGCCACGGCGGCCCCGGCGCCGGGCGGCTGATCCTCGAGCGCCCCGACTTCCTCGGGAGCCGGTCGCGCGAGGTGTTCGCGCGGAACCTCGACTCGGTGCTCCGGTTCGTCGAGTTCGGGAAGCCGATGGAGAGCCGGCTGATCCTGAAGCCGCTCTCCCGGCGCGACGGCGGGCTGCCGCACAGCGGGAAGACGTACGACTTCCGGAAGCGGTCCGAGCAGTACCGGATCCTCGACGACTGGATCCGCGGGGTCGAGCTGCAGGACGTCCCTCCGGTCGCCGACGCCGGCGACGACGTGCGGGCGAAGGTCTCGCAGGTGCTCCGGCTCGACGGCGGCCGCAGCCGCGACCGGCGCGACCGCCCGCTGACCTGGTCGTGGTCGATCGCGTCGCGACCGGAGGGGAGCGCGCCGCGGCTGAAGGAGGCGGACACGGCGTCGCCGACGTTCGTCGCCGACCGGGTCGGGGCGTACCAGATGACGCTCGTCGTCTCGAACGGCGAGGTCGAGAGCCCGCCGTCGACGATGACGGTCGAGGTCGACGACCTGCCGTTCGTCCTCCTGCCGGCCGAGGGGGCGGCGGAGCGGGACGGCTTCGCGGTCGTCGACGACCCCGCGGCGACCGGCGGACGGGCGCTCCGGGTCTCGCGGCAGGTCGAGACCGAGGACGCGGTCGCGACCTTCCCGATCACGCTCCCCGCGCCGGGGCCGTACCGGGTCTTCGCGCGGATCGACGCGGCGGCGGACGCGACCGCGCCGCTCCGGTTCCGGTTCGACGACGGTCCGGAGGCGACCCTCGAACCGACGCCGACCGGCGGCTACCGGTTCGTCCCGATCGCCGCGGCCGCGACGTCGACCGCGCTCCCCGAGGCGGGCGGCGACGTCGTCTCGGGCAGCGCCGCGGTGCGCGGGGGCCGGCTCGAGATGGACGGCGGCGCGGCGCGGCCGGCGCGGCTGACGTACGGCGTCGGCCGCGGACGGGGGGCGGTGCGGGCGGAGGTCGTGTTCGGCGACCCGCCGCCGGCCGGGCTGCACGCGGCCCGCGTCGAGGTCGTGTTCGACTGGCGGGACCACGAGGACCACCGGTTCGCCGGGCTCGAGCTCGGCCGCAGCCGCGCGGTGGTCGGGCGGGTCCGCGGCGGCGCGCGGGAGGTCCTCGCCGAGCGGCGGCTCCCGCTCCGGCCGGGGGTCGCCGTCCGCCTCGACGTCGAGTTCCGCGACGACCGGGCGTACCTCCTGTTCGGCGAGGAAGCGCCGCTCGAGGCGCGCCTCGACGGACCGGTCGGCTTCGGCGAGGTCGGCGTCCTCGCGACGGCGCCCGTCTCGATCGACGACCTCTCCCTCGAGGTGGAGGGGATCGCGCCGCTCGCGCTCGACTTCTCCGTCGACGGCGCGCCCGAGGGCTGGCTCGCGGCGGGCGAGCACCGGCTGACGGTCCGGACCGACGGCGACGACGCGCCGCGGATCGACGAGCTCCTGGTCGCGCGGGCCGACTTCGACGGCCAGGTCGACGACCGGACGCGGCGCGCGGTGCGGGCGCTCCACCTCGACCTGCTCGGCCGGCCGCCGACGACGATCGAGCTCCTCACCGCGGCCGGCATGCCGCACGAACAGCTCGTGCGGCGGCTCGTCGGCTCGCTCGAGTTCTACGAGGCGTGGTACGAGAACGAGCTGTACGACTTCCTGCTGCTCGACAACTTCCGGCCGAAGACGCCGGAGATGGACGCCCTCCCGGCCCGGCTCGCGAACGGCCAGACGACGCTGCGCGACGCGATCCAGCAGATCGTGATCTCGCAGGCGTTCAACGCGCGCAACCCGGGGAACGACACGTTCGTCTCGGTCGTGCTGGAGCAGCTCCTCGGGATCGTGGTGCAGGACGACGTCCGGACGCTCGAGGCCGGCAAGAAGATGTACGACGGCCACGAGGTCCGGCTGTTCGGCGCGAAGGGGAGGAGCCAGTCCGACCTCGTCCACCTCGTCCTGGCCCACGAGGGGTTCTTCCCGTTCCTCCTCGCGCGGTACCACGCGCGGATCTTCCCGGCGCCGGCGCGCGACGACGAGCTCGAGGCGTGGTCCGCCCGGCTGCGGGACGACCCGCGGGCGTTCGAGGCGATCGTCGAGCAGTGGTTCACGTCGGCGGCGTACCGCGAGGCGCTCGCCACGCTCCGCCCGAAGACCGACGCGATGTGGATCCGCTCGCTCTACGTCGACCTCCTCGAGCGGCGGCCGTCGTTCCAGGAGTTCCGGAACTTCCGGAACGCGCTGCAGGCGCTCGCCGACTCGACGCCGCTCCGGTCGGTGCTCGCCAAGGTGATGCTCGACTCGGGGACCGTCGCCCTCCCGCCGGAGGCGGGGCTGGACGCCGACACGTTCGTCGAGGAGCAGTTCCGCCGCTTCCTCGGGCGGGGGCCGACCGCGGACGAGCGCGCGGCGTTCGTCGCGGCCCTCGCCGAGCCGGCCTGCACGCCGGCGACCCTGATCCACGCCATCGTCGGCAGCGCCGAGTACCAGCACTACTAGAGGTCGGGCCCGGGCGGGTAGACTGGCGACCGCCGCCCGCCCGGGATCGACCGCACGGAGGACCGCCGTCATGAAGACCCGCCCCGTCGATCGCCGCGACTTCCTGAGGACCGCCGGCCTCGGCCTCGGCGCCGCCGCCCTCTCCGGCGGCGCGGCGCCGGGCGCGTGGGCGGCCCGCCTCGCCCCGGGCCGGAAGACGAAGCACGTCGTCCTCGTCGCGTTCGCCGGCGGCGTCCGGAGCAAGGAGACGATCGAGATGCCCGAGAACGCGCCGAACCTGGCGCGGATCGGAGCGGCCGGCGTCGTCTGTCCGAACGTCGCGGCGCAGAACGTCGGCCACTACGGCGCGGCGCTGTCGATCTTCACCGGCGCGACCGAGGTGTTCGGCATCCGCGAGAACGCGCGGTCCGAGTCGCCGACGGTGTTCGAGTACCTCCGGAAGTCGCTCGGCCTCTCCGCCAACGCGGTCTGGCTCTCGACCACCGGCGGCAACCAGCAGGTGAACTACTCGCACGGGACGCACCCGAGGTTCGGCGCGCGCTACGGGGCGAACCTCATCTCGCCGGACGGCGTCTTCAACGCCGAGTTCAAGGAGATCGTCGAGCAGTTCGGGACCCCGCGGACGCCGAGCGACGCGGAGGCGGCGGCGTCGACGCGCCTGCGCGGGATGCTCGACGGCGGGGCGCTCGGCGGCGAGCGGCTTCAGAACGACGCCGAGCACCAGCGCGGCATCGAGAAGTTCATCCTCGACGAGATCTCCGGCCAGACCACGAACCTGACCGGCCCCGGCGCCGCCGACGCGAAGGCGGTCCGGATCGCGACGAACATCCTCCGCGTCTTCCGGCCGACCCTGCTCGGCGTCGCGCTCAACCAGCACGACATCGCGCACGGCAGCTACAACGGCTACACCGAGATCATCCGCCGCAACGACCAGGAGATCGGCGCGCTGTTCGACGCGGTCCGGGCCGACCCCGAGCTGCGCGACTCGACCACGATCCTGATCCTCCCCGAGTTCGGGCGGGACCGCGACCTGAACGAGCGGAACGGCCTCGACCACGGCGACGGCTCCGAGGAGCTCGGCAAGGTGGCGATGGTCGGCTGGGGCCCCGACTTCCGGTCCGGGAAGGTCGTGAAGGACGGCTTCAAGACGCTCGACGTCTGCCCGACCGTCTGCTCCCTCTTCGGCG
>JAUIEL010000482.1 GCA_030428825.1 bacterium | reverse complement strand
GCCAGCGCTCTGCGCCGCCGGTCCGGCCGTCGGGCTACACCTTTCACGGCGCGAAGCCGGTCGGGGCGCCGTCCCGCCCGGCCAAGCCGGCGCGGCAGCCGGCCGCTTCGTCGCGATCCCCGGCTTCCCCGGCGAGCGCATCGACCGCCGCCTGCTCGAGGACGTGGAGCGGATCGTTCGCCGCTACAAGGTCTTCATCACCGACGGCTACTCGACCGACCCGGTCCACTCGAGCAAGGGCGAGCACCCGATCGGCCTCGCGCTCGACATCGTCCCCGACCGCTCCGCCGGCGGCCGCTGGCGCGACGTCGGCAGGCTCGCGCGCTGGGCAGAGCCAAAGCAGGACCGGCCCCGGCCGCCGTTCCGCTGGGTCGGCTACAACGGCGACGCCGGCCACGGTCGCGGCCACCACCTGCACCTCTCCTGGGCGGATGATCGAGCCGTTCCCGAGGCTGTCCCGGTGCTCGAGCATCCCCTCGAGGACGACGGTGACGATCTCCATGTCGCGGTGGTCGTGCGCCCCGAACCCCTTCGCCGGCGCGATCCGGTCCTGGTTCAGCACCCGCAGCGGCCCGAACCCCATCCGGTCCGGGTCGTGGTACCCCGCGAACGAGAAGGTGTGGTACGCGTCGAGCCAGCCGTGGTCGGCGTGGCCGCGTTCGCCCGAGCGGCGGATCGTGATCATCGGGGGCGCTCCTCCAGGCCCGCGGGGGGCTCGTTCGATCCCCCGTCGCGACCCGCGGTCACGGCGAGGAAGCGACCCCGTATAGCGCGCGGTCGGGGCCCCCGCACGCCCCGCGCGCGGGAGGTCGTCGCCCCCGGTCAGCGCCGGGCGGGAGCGGCGGGGGCGACCGGATCGGACGGCCCGCGCGCCGCCGCCGCGAGCGGAGTTCGGGTCGCGTCGCGGATCGCCGCCATCGCCGCCGCGGCGGCGGCCTCGAGCGACTCCCCCTCGGCGGTGGCGCTGCGGGAGGTCAGCTCGCCGGCGACGTCGAACCGGACGACCATCGCGTACGGCGCCCCGCCGGCGCGGTCGCGTTGGTACTCGGTCCGGATCGACCAGCAGCGCGCGGCGAGCTGCTCGTACCGCGGGGCGAACGGGCCGTAGACCGACGTCGGCGACGGGCGGCCGACGCGGGCGCGGATCGCGACCTCGGCGCGGGCGACGACCCCTTCCAAGTCGCTCTCCGCGACGTAGACGGCGTCGCTGCCGGCGAGCTTCGCCGGATTCTCGAACTTCGCGTGCAGGGAGAGCCGCGGCGGCCGGCCGGGCGCGCGGTGGTCGTCGAGGACGAAGCTCCAGCAGACCGTCTCGAGAGCGGTGGTGGCCGGCGGGGGCGGGGGCGGCGGAAGGGGGCGCGGCGCCTTGGCCTCGCGGACCTCGAGCGAGACGGTCGCCGGCGGCGACGTCGGCGCGTCGGGGATCCGCTCGGCCGGCCCCGGCGGGGAGACGACGCAGGCGGAGGCGGCGAGGAACGCGGCCGGGGCGAACGACGGAGGGAAGCGGAGCGGCATGGTCGGCACCGGGGGCGGGCTCGGGCTCCTCCGGGGAGAGGATCGTCCGCGGACGTCCCGTTCTTGATCGCCCGGTCGGACCTCCGGCGCCGCGGCCGCCGCGGCCGTTCCTCCGGTGCATCGCCGGCGCGGGGGGCCGGCCGTCGAGCCGACCGTTCGCGGAGCGCGCGGAGGCCGGTTCCTCGTCCTGGGACCCTCGACGCCCCGCGCCCCGGCCGCGACGGCGTAGAATCGGCGCATGGACGTCGGAGACGCGACCCTGCTGCTGCGCCGCGCCAAGGCGGGCGATCCCGAGGCCTCGAAGGAGCTCTTCCCGCTGGTCCGGGAGGAGCTGCATCGTCTCGCGGCCCGGTACATGCGTGCGCAGCGGGCCGACCACACCCTGCAGGCGACGGCGCTGGTGAACGAGGCGTGGATCAAGCTGGTCGACGTCGACGGCGCCGACGTGGCGGACCGCGCCCACTTCTTCCGCCTCGCGGCGACGGCGATGCGGTCGGTGCTGGTCGACCACGCGAAGGCCCGGCGGCGCGAGAAGCGGGGCGGCGACCGGTTGAAGGTGACCCTCGACCCGAGCCTCGACGCCGCCGAGGCGGACGCACCGCCGGACATCCTCGACCTCGACGAGGCGCTCACGCGGCTGACCGAGATGGACGAGCAGCTCGGCCGGATCGTCGAGCTCCGCTTCTTCGGCGGCCTCACCTCCCGGCGGATCGGCGAGACCCTCGGCTGCTCGTCGAAGACGGTCGACCGCGGCTGGCGCGTCGCGCAGGCGTGGCTCCGCGCGAACCTGTCGTAGGGAGGGCGGGGCGGCTCGCCCTCCCGGCGGCAGGTCGAGTCAATTGCATCCGCGCGAGGCGACGCGCCCCGACGTGTGATACGGCTCGACGAAGCGGATGGGGGTCTCGTTGACGTTCGTCAGCGCTCCGCTCCACGCGAGGTCGTACAGCCGCCGCAGGTCGTTCCGGTCGTCCTCCGTGAGCTCGCTCTGGCGGCCGTAGTTCATGATCGAGAACGGCCGGTGCGTGCCGAACACCTCGCTCGGCCAGGCCCGCTCGCGGACGTCGGCGAAGAAGTGCCGGAGGCCGAAGACGTGGCCGGTCTCGTGGATCAGCGTGTCGACCTGCTCCTTCCGGCTCTGCGCGAACATCTTCGGATACAGGACGAGTTCGTGCCGGCCGGCGTCCGGGAAGAACGCCGAGGCGAGGGTGCAGCCGAGCGGGGAACAGCGATCTCCGTCCCGGACGACGATCGCGAAGTCCCACGCGTCCCCGGTCTCGCGGAACCGGACCGGCGCCGCGTCGCCCCAGGCCGACAACGCCTCCGCGAGCAGCTCTCGCACGTGCGAGCGGATCCGCTCCGGGTCCTCGAACCGCTCGAGCGACCGCTCGTCGAACCGCCAGCGGAGCGTGACGCCCTCCTCCCAGAGCGGCACGAACCCCTCGCTCGCCTCGACGACGATCTCGAACGGGGAGCGGCCGCCGGGGGTGGCGTGCCCCCGGTGGTCGGTGGCGCACGGGGTCCGCGCGCCGATCATGTGGACCTCCGACCTCGAGGCCGGCACCAGCCCGTGGCCGTCGCGGAGGGCGAGCAGCGACGAGTCGTCCCGGGCGTCGATCCGGCCGAAGCGGCGGCGCGTCGAGCCGGGGCCCCCGTCGACGATCGACTCCTCGCCCGACTCTCCGTTCGACGCTCTCGACACGAGCTCCGCGATCTGATCGAGGACGGACTCGAGCTTCGCCTTCTTCATGACCTTCTCCCTGGTTCGTCGTGGGTCCGAGATGCACGCCCGCTCGCACGGAGGAGCGGGGACGAGTCGGCCTCGGACGTGCGACCTCCGCCGAGCGGGGCGTCCGGTGCCGTTCACCTCGTTCACGACGTCCGCGCCGCGCGCCCGCCACGCAATTCGCGATCGAGCTCGAGAGGCCGCGCGGTCAGTCGTCGTGGATCTTCGCGGCGTGCTTCCGGGCCCACGCCTCGGCCTTCTTCGGCTTCCCCTTCTTCGTCCACTTGTCGGCGACCTCGACGTGGCAGCCGAGGCACGCGTACCCCGCCGTCAGCTTCCCCTTGGCGAGGGTCCCGCCGGCCTTGAACATCTTCGCGTCGGGGTTCAGCGTGATCTCGAACAGGTGGCTTCGAAGGTCCGCCTTCCACGGGCCGTGGGACGCGGACGACTTCACGACGTACGGCATGTGGCAGTCGATGCACCGCACGCCGTGGTCGAGGTGCCTCCGCCCGAGCCCCTGGAACGCCTTCGGGCTCGCCATGGCGGCGTGGGTGTGGCAGTCGGTGCACTCGATCCGAAACGACAGGTCCCCGCGCGCGTGCGGGTCGTGGCACTCGGTGCAGAACCGGGTGCGGTGCGGCCCGGCGAGCAGCTCGTTGTACTGCGAGTTCGGCCGGAGGAAGCCGTCGGCCGCGAGGACCTGCGACAGGTCCCCGTTCGAGTGGCACTTGCCGCACGCCTTCGCCGACGGGTCGACCAGCGGGTTCGAGAACGGGAACCCGACGTGGCCGGAGGCCGGGCCGTGGCACGCCTCGCACTGCACCCCTTCCAGCTCCCACGTCCCGACGAGGCCGGGGTTCGGGTTCGGGGCGCCCGCGACGTAGCCGGTGGAGTGGCACCGCCCGCAGTCGCTCGGCTTCGTCTCGCCGGCGTGGAGGTCCAGCCACTCGCCGCTCACGAGGTCGTACTCGTTCCGGCCGGGCGTCTCGTTCGGCTGGCCGGGGTACGCGGTCGTGATCAGGTAGCCGTCGGTGTCGAGGTAGTTCGCCTTGTGCGTCCGCCCGCCGACGATCCAGCCGACGTCCTCCACGTCGTGGCCGCCGGGGAGGGGGAGGGGACGCCGGTCGACGTCCGAGCGGAGCGCGAACGGATGTCCGGACGCGCGGAAGCTCGACCAGATGTCGAAGTGGCACTTCTTGCACGTGTCGGAGCCGACGTGCGTGCCGGTCGCCGGCGCGCTCGGCGCCAGGATCAAGGTGCACGCCGCGAGGGCGGAGGCGAGGACGGAGGAGTTCTTCACACCGACGATCCGGCCCGCGGGGCGCGGGCGCATCCGCCTCCTCATCGGGCGCTCCTCTCGCCGACTTGAGGCCCGCGAACGACAGCCCCTCAAGCCCGCCGCCGTTTCGGCCGATGATCGACCCGGCGTCGTAACCAAAGAAGGGGCAAAGACTTTGGGAAATCTTTCCCACGGGTGTTCGGGCACGCACCGGCCGGCGTCCGGACGCCGCCGCGCGGGGGGCGGCGGGAGGCGCGGGGCCGTCGGACTCGCGGTCGGATTCGCCGTCGCCGTGGCGGGAGACGTCCGCGCGCAGAGCACGTACGTCGGCTCGGAGTCGTGCAAGGACTGCCACGAGGAGACGTGGAACGACCACCGCGTGTCGGCGCACCCGCACGCCCTGCGGAGCGCCGCGGACGCCGCGCAGGGGCCGCTCCCGATCCCCGACGGCCACGACTGGGCCGACGTCGCGTACGTCGTCGGCGGGCTCCGTTCGCGCGCGCGTTACGTCGACGCCGCCGGCCACCTCGTCACGGCGTCCCCCGTCGGCTCGGGCGACGACCAGTTCGTGGTGGCGACCGGCGAATGGGTCGACGTCGACGCCGGGGAGGACGTCCCGTTCGACTGCGGCGCGTGCCACACGACCGGCTACTCGGCCGCCGGCCACCAGGACGGGCGGTCCGGCATCGTCGGGACGTGGGCGTTCGACGGGGTCGAGTGCGAGCAGTGCCACGGCCCCGCGTCGGATCACGTGGCGTTCCCGTCTTCGCTGAACATCACGCGCGACGACGGCTCGTGCGCCGACTGCCACTCGCGGGGCGACGCGACGACGATCGCGGCGGCCGGCGGCTTCGTCCGCGATCGCCAGGCGGCGAACGAGCTGCTCGCCTCGCCGCACTCCTCGCTCTCGTGCACCGAGTGCCACGACCCGCACCGGAAGGCGGAGCTCTCCATCCGGAAGGGATGCACCGAC
>JAUIEL010000481.1 GCA_030428825.1 bacterium | reverse complement strand
TCCTCGGGCGGCGCCAGCGCGGCCGGTTGATCCGCGAGTACCGGGAGTTCCTCGCCGCGGCCCCCGGATCGGCGCCGCGCCGCTACCTCCTGGGCCGGCTCTGGAGCGACCCGAGGCGCCAGCTCGCCGGGTTCGAGGAGGCCCTCCGCGCCGACCCGTCCCTCTACTTCGGACACGTCGGGACCGGCTACGTGGCGCTGGAGATCGGGGACCGGATCCGCGCCGAGCAGGCGTTCCGGGACGCGATCGCGCTCGAGCCCGAGCGGGTCGAGGCCCGGCACGGACTCCTCCGCGTCCTCTCCCTGCGCGGCGCCGGCGACGCGGCGGCCGAGGGGGAGCGCCTGGCCGAGCGCCTCCTCGAGCGCGACCCGGGCGACGCCCTCGCGCAGCGGATCCGCCTGAGCCGCGCGATCGAGCGCGGCGAGGGGCGGGACGCCTGCCGTGAGGTCGTCCGCTTCGTCCTCTCCTTCCCGAGCGAGGAGGGGGTGAAGCTCGCGATCGAGGTCCTCTCGGCGTACGGGACGCCGGCCGACTTCGACCGCGCCCGCGCGCTCCTCGGCGCGGCCTCCGCGGTCGACGCGCCCTCGTGGTGGCGGCTCCGGGCGCTGGTCGACGAACGGTCCGGCGACCCGCACGGCGCGCTGCAGCACGTCCTCGGCGCGCCGCCGGCGGCCGCCCGGCTCGAGTCGACGGGCGCCGTCCGACGCCGGCTCCTCCTCGCCGCGGGAGAGCGCGGACGATGGCTGGAGGAGGTCGCGGCCCGGCGGTACGGCGCGGGGTTCGACCTCGGCGACGACGGCGCCGCGGCGGCGGCGCTCGCGACGGTGGCGGGGAAGGAGTCGCCGGCCGCGGAGGACGTCGACGCGCTCCTCCGCCTCGGGCTGGTCGACGGCGCGATCGCGTTCGCGAGGACGGCGCTCTCCCGTGACCCGGGCTCGGTCGAGCTCCGCGCGCTCCTCGACGAGGCCGAACGGCACCGGCGCTTCGTGGCCGAGCTCGAGGAGCGGTTCGAGGCGTGGTACCGCGGCGGCGACACGCCGACGATGGACGCGGTCCTCTCCGAGCTGCGCGAGCTGTCGGTCGAGGTGCTCGGCGAGGACGTCGTCGACCCGGTCGTGACGAAGGAGTACTTCCCGGTCGGCACGTTCCTCGACCCCGACCCCGCGCGCGGCGGCGGGTTGGCCCGGTACTTCGACCGGTTCGGCACCTTCTTCCTGGTCGGCCGTCGGACGCTCGGGGTCCCCGAGGCGTACGCGCTCCGCCGGATCGCGCAGGCGCGACTCACCGTCGACGGCACGAACGTCTACCGGGTCGTCGGGGAGGACCTCGTCCTGCCGTCCCGGACCGAGCACTTCGGCGGAGAGATCGCGGGGTTCGCGTTCGAGACGTTCATCGTGCTGAACGTCGACCGGGTGCGGACGACCGCCGCCGCCACGCTCGCCCTCCGCGACGACGTCTTCGGCCGGGTCGACGAGTTCCTCGACGACCCGCCGCTCCGGGTCGAGTCCGAGGACGAGCGGACGGACCTCGACGAGCCGCTCACCCTCACGGCGCGCGCGCACCTGAGGACGCTGCGGCGTCACGTCGAGGCCGGCGGGACGGAGGCGACGCTCCCGGGGCTCCTGCTCGACGCGGTCGAGACGCACGAGCGCGCGCACATCCGCGACGCGGCGCGGTTCCTGCCGTTGTTCGACGACCTCGGGACGAAGGTCTCCCTCCTCGGGCGGCACGGCTTCTCGCCCGCGAACGTCGAGGCGTGGCTCGAGGAGCGGGCGCAGGCGGTGGCGATGGCGGACGCCGAGAGTCCGATGGCGGTCCTCGCGGCGACGGCGGCGATGCTCCCCGGCCGACTCTCGGCGCCGCCGCACTCCCAGGGGTACCACGACCTCCTCGCCCGGATGGTCCGCGAGGTCGTCGAGCACCCCGACCGCTACCCGGAGATCGACCGGGACGCCGCGGTGCTCGCCCAGCTCGACCGGCTCGGGAACGACGGCCTCCGCGCGATCGCCCGGCGCCTCCTCGCCGAGGAGAGCGGGATCCCGGAGCTCCAATGACGAGGACGGCGGCGCCGATCGCCGCCGGAGCTCACGCCGCGCCGGAGCGCCGCGCGTCGTCCATCGCCGCGAGGAGCGCCTCGACGTCGTCGAGCGTGTGCTCGCCCATGTGGCCGACGCGGAACGTCCTCCCCTTCAGCTCCCCGAACCCGCCGCCGAGCCAGTAGCCGCGCGACCGGACCGCCGCGAGGAACCCGGCGAGGTCGACGCCGTCCGGGTTCGACAGGCAGGTGACCGTCGGCGAGGCGGCGGCGGGATCGCCGAACAGGCCGAACCGGTCGGCCGCCCACTCGCGGCACCGTTCGGACATGGCGCGGTGGCGCGCGGCGCGGGCCGGCATCCCTTCGGTCTCGATCCGGTCGAGCGCGACGTCGAGCGCGTAGAGGTGGGCGGTGCTCGGGGTGGTCGGCGTCTCGTCGCGGGCCAGGTTCTCGTGGAACGCGACGAAGTCGACGAAGTACCCGCGCGCGTCGATCGTCCGCGCCCGCGCGAGCGCCCGCTCGGAGACCGTGAAGACCGCGAGGCCGGGCGGCATCGCCATCGCCTTCTGGACCCCGGCGACGCAGACGTCGACGCCGAGGCGGTCGACGTCGAGCTCGACCCCTCCGAGCGCGGAGACCGCGTCGACGCAGACCATCACGTCGTCGTGCGCGCGGACGGCGGCGACGAGGTCGGCGAGCGGCTCGAGGACGCCGGTCGACGTCTCGCACCAGACCATGAGGACCGCGTCGTACCGCCCGTCGGCGAGGGCCTTCGAGACGTCCGCCGGGTCGTGGACGCGGCCGAGCGGCACCGAGAGCCGGTCGACCGCGACGCCGTTCCGTTCGGCCATGACCGCCCACCGCTCCGACCACTCGCCGCAGACGAGCGCGAGGGCGCGCTTCCGGACCAGGTTCCGGACCGTCGCCTCGAGGACCGCGCTGGCGGACGACGTCGAGGTGAACGCGTCGCCGGCGGTCCCGAACAGGCGGCGCAGCTTCGGCGTGACGCGCGCGACGAGGTCGTGGAGAGGGGGCGTCCGATGACCGATCTGCGGGTGGGTCATCGCCGCGAAGACGTCGGGGTGGACCTCGGTCGGGCCGGGGATGAAGAGCCTCACGCACCGACCCCGGGTTCGCCGTCGAGCCGCACGAACGCGACGCGCCTCACCTCGGGGAGGGCCCGGATGGCGTCGAGCGTCGCGGCGTCGACGTCCGGCTCGACGTTCACCACGCCGAGCGCGTGCCCGTCCTCGGCGCGCGGCGGGGCGAGGTGCATCGCCTTGATGTTCACGCCGGCGTCGCCGAGGATCGAGCCGATCCGACCGAGCGTCCCCGGGCGGTCCTCGTTCCGCACCACGAGGAGCGAACCCTCGGGGATCGCCTCGAGGTGGAACCCGTCGATCTTCACGATGCGCGGCTGCCGGTGGCCGAACAGCGCGCCGGAGACCGAGATCTTCTTCCCGTCGATCGTCGCCGTCCCGGTGATCATCGCCGCGAAGTCGCGGATCGCCGCCCGCTTCCGCTCCTCCACGGCGAGGCCGCGCTCGCCCGCGAGCTGCAGCGCGTTCACCAGGTTCACCGGCGTGTCGAACGCGGGGCGCAGCAGGCCGGCGACGAAGGCGCGGGTGACGGTGCCGGTCTCCAGCTCGGCGAGGGTGCCCCGGTACGACAGGTCGAGCCGCTCCGCCGGTCCGTCGAGGAGCCCGGCGAGGAGGAGGCCGAGGCGGCCGGCGAGGGACGTCCACGGCGCGAGCTCGGACAGCAGCTCGGGGGGCGTCCGCGGCAGGTTCAGCGCGTTCCGGGCCTCGCCGTGGTCGAGGTAGTCGAGGACCTGCCGGCAGAGGTCGACCGAGGCGCGGGTCTGCGCCTCCGACGTCGACGCGCCGAGGTGGGGGGTGACCACGACGTTCTCGAACTCGAACAGCGGGTGGTCCTTCGGCGGGGGCTCGGTCTCGAACACGTCGAGCGCCGCGCCCCGGATCCGTCCCTCGCGGAGGGCGTCGACCAGCGCGGCCTCGTCGACGATGCCGCCGCGCGCGCAGTTGACGATCCGGACGTTCGGCTTCACGCGCGAGAGGAAGTCGGCGTCGACGAGGTGGCGCGTCGCGTCGAGGAGCGGCGTGTGGAGCGTGATGAAGTCGGCGCGGGCGCAGAGCTCGTCCATCGAGACCACGGCGACGTGGAGGTCCTTCAACGCGTCCGGAGGCAGGAACGGGTCGTGCACCACGACCTCCATGCCGAGCCCGCGGGCGCGCGAGGCGACCCGGCGGCCGATGTTCCCGCCGCCGATGATCCCGAGCACCTTCCCCTGGAGCTCCGACCCGAGGAACTTCGATCGCTCCCAGTTCCCGGCGCGCAGCGAGCGGTCGGCGGTCGGCAGGTTGCGCGCGAGCGCGACCAGGAGCGTGATCGCGTGCTCCGCGGTCGTGTCGGCGTTGGCGTCCGGCACGTTCATCACGAGCACGCCGCGGGCGGTCGCGCCCGCCACGTCGATGTTGTCGACGCCGATGCCGGCCCGGCCGACGACCCGCAGCCGGTCGGCCGCGGCGAGGATCCGCGCGGTCACCTTCGCCGCGCTCCGGACGAGGATCGCGTCGACCCCCGCCGCGGCCTCCGCGAACTCGTCCTCGGTCATGCCGTGCCGGACCACGACCTCCACTCCTTCGGTCGACTCGAGGAGCCGGATCCCCTCCTTCGACAGCTTGTCCGCCACCAGAATCTTCGCGTTCACGACTCCTCCCACGGAGTGTCCGTCACCGCGCGCCGAACCCGAGCAGCACGACCTTCACGGTCCGGAACATGATGAAGATGTCGAGGAAGATCGACATGTTCTTGATGTAGTACAGGTCGTACTGGAGCTTCTGGATCGCGTCCTCCTTCGACGCGCCGTACCGGTAGTTGATCTGCGCCCAGCCGGTGATGCCGGGCTTCACGACCAACCGCTCCGTGTAGTACGGGATGTCCTTCTTCAGCTCCTCGACGAAGAACGGGCGCTCGGGGCGGGGCCCGACGAACGACATCTCGCTCTTCAGCACGTTGATGAACTGCGGGATCTCGTCGATCCGCATCTTCCGGATCACCTTCCCGACGGTGGTGACCCGATCGTCGTCCGCCTGCGCCCAGACCGGTCCCGACTCCTTCTCGGCGTCCTGCCGCATCGACCGGAACTTGTAGAGCGTGAAGATCCGCCCCTCGCGGCCGACCCGGGTCTGCGCGAACAGGATCGGCCCCCGCGAGGTCGCCTTGATGAGGATCGACGTGACGACGATGATCGGCGAGGCGAGCAGGAGGGCGGCGACCGCGAGGACGACGTCGAGACCGCGCTTGAAGATGTAGTTGAACCGCGACCGGTTGAACCCCTCGGAGAAGATCAGGTACGAGGGGCGGAGCTTCCCGATCGCGATCTTCCCGGTGATCCGCTCGTAGAGGAGCTCCCCCTCGTCGACCTTCACCCCCTGCAGGCGGCAGTTCAGGAGC
>JAUIEL010000480.1 GCA_030428825.1 bacterium | reverse complement strand
GCCGGCCGGGCCGGACGCGATCCGCCTCGAGCGGGGCCTCGGCGTGAGCGGCCGGCTCGAGCATCCGGTTCGGCCGACGGCGGGCGCGCGCCTCGTGCTGTTCGAGTTGCGTGAATGGGCCGGCTTCTTGCCGCCGCGCTCCGCGGTGGAGGTCGGGGCGGTCCGGGCCGACGGCACCTTCGACCTCTCGGTCCGCGTCCCGTCGTCCGTGGCGGCGGACGAGCGCACGCTGATCCTCCTCGCCCACGACGACGACGCTCTCCTCGGCATCGCGAAGCTGCGGCTGACGGCGGACGACGACGAGCCCTCCGTCGTGATGGAGACCTCGTTCGGAGACGTGTTCGTCCGCGTCGAGGACGCGGCCACGTTGAACGGGCTGGCGGGCGCCGTCGTGACGGCGACGCCGTGGATCGACGACGAGCGGAGCCCCACCCGGGGCGGCGTCGATCTCCGGAATCTGCGCGCGCGAGTCCCCGTCCCCGGTTCGTTCGAGGTCGAGGTCGGTCCCGACGGCGTCGCTCGTCTGACCGCGCTGCCGATCTCGGCGGAAGGAGGGCGGTACCACCTCTCCGCGTCGCACGACTCGTGGGCGCCGGCGTCGCGCTCGGTCGAACCGGTCGTCGGGGAGACGACATCGGTCGAGATCCGCCTCGTCGCGGACGGCGGGCTGACGGTTCACGTCGTCGACGAGGCGGGGAGGCCGATCTCGGGGGCCACGGTCCGGTCCACGGACGGCGTCGAGGCCGTCACCGACGAGGCCGGGCGCGCCGACGTCCCGCTCGCGTCGGACGCGGCCGACGTGCAGCTGACCATCGAGGACGAGGAGTTCGCGACGGCGAGGCTCTCCGTCGGCAGCGCGGAGTCGCGACGCGGGACGTCGGAGCGTGTCGTGCTCCGGCCGGCCGCCCCGATTTCGCTGATCGTCGTCGACCCGAACGACCGACCGATCCCCGGCCTGCTCGCGGCGCTGTTCCGGGGCGAGGTCCAGCAGGGTGCGTCGCGACTCGATCCCGAGGCGTCGCGGTCGGTGTTCGGGACGACGGACGCCGGGGAGTACGTGGCCCGCCTCATGCAGGTCGCCCCGACCCCCGGCGAGGAGTGGGTCCTGCGCGAGCCGACGACGGTTCGCGGCGGGGAGACCGACCGGCGGATCGTGGCGGTGCGTCTCGACCGTTGGCGCGGAGAGGTCGTCGTGTGGCCGACGGACCTCGACACCGGCGCGCCTCTCACTCCGGTCTCCGCGCGCCTCCACGGCGTGCCGCTCCGCGAGGACGGACTTCCGCACCGGCGGTTCGTGCGCGAGGGCGTCGTCCTCCTCGACGGGGCCGCGAGGGTCGAGGACCTGCCGCCCGGGGAGTACGTGCTCGAGCTGCGCTTCGACGAAGGGCGACCGGCGACGTTCCAGTCGTTCGAGGTCGAGCGGGGCGCGGCGCCGCAGGAGGTCCGTCCGCGGATCGGCCGCGGGGCCCGGGTCGAGCTGGTCGTCGACGGCCTCCCGCCGGGGGCGACGCCGGAGGTCTCGGTGCGGCGCGTGCCGCTTCGCGCGTGGGAGCGGGTCGAGACGGTCGACGCGACCGTGGAGGCGGTCCCGGGGGCGCCGGGGCGGTTCACGGTCCGGGGTCGGCTGGCCGGCGCGGTCGTGCTCGACGTCCGTTACGGGGACGCCGCCGCCGAGCGGCGCCTCGACCTCCCGGCGACCGGGCTCGTCACGGCGACGATCGACCTCCCGCGCTGACGGTCTCGGTCAGAGGCCTCGGAGCCACGCCGGCCGGAACGGCGCGGCGTCGGGGTCCGCCAGGACCGCGTCGAGCGCGGCCAGCATCCGTCCCTGGTCCTTCGGCAGGGTGCCGGCGACCGAGAGGAAGTTGCTGGCGTGGTTCGAGCGGAAGACGGTGCCGCGGAGGTCGAGCGCGCCGAGGAACGTCCGGAGCTCGCGCGCGAGCTCGACGGGATCGAGTTCGTCGACCTCGCCGCGCGCCGCGCGATCGCCGAGCGGGGTCCCCTCGACCGGCGTCACCACCAGCGTGGAGACGAACCGGGGGCCGATGGCGTTCACGACGCGTGCCGACGCGAGGGCGTGCTCGTGCGACCGCGCGCGGCCGCCGGCGCCGAGGAGGATCATCGTCGAGAGTTTCACGCCCGCGTCGTGCGCCTTCGTCGCCGCCAGGACCATCTCGTCCGCGGTCACGCCCTTGGTCAGCGCGTCGAGGACCCGGTCGTCGCCGCTCTCGATCCCGAGGTAGTAGAGCGTCAGCCCGGCGTCCCGGAGCGCGCGCATCTGCTCGACCGAGCGGACCTGCAGCGCCTGCGGGGAGGCGTAGCACGAGACACGCGCGAGGTTCGGGAACGCCCGGCGCAGCGCATCGAGGACGGCGTGGAGGAACGCCGGTCGGGCCACCAGCGCGTCCCCGTCGGCGAGGAACACCTTCCGCGGCGGCGGCGCGTGCTCCTTCGCCCAGGCGATCTCGGCGATCAACTCGTCGAGCTTCCGCACGCGGAACCGCTTGTCGCGGTACATCGCGCAGAAGGCGCACTCGTTGTAGGAGCAGCCGATCGTCGCCTGGAGGATGAGCGAGTCCGCCTCGGACGGCGGACGGTAGAGCGTCCCTTCGTACCGGATCATCGGGTCGACGCCGATCGGTCGGTCACGGCGTGAACGTCAGCTCGACGCCCGGCGTGTTCGAGAACGGCATCGCGCCGCCGGAGTCGTCGACGAACGCCTGGATCGAGACCTTCGTCGTGGCGAGCACCACCGGGTCGGGGACGACCAGCGTCACCGTCCCGTTCCCCGCGCCGCTCCCGCCGAGGGGGAGGGGGCCGATCGGTCCGAGGAGGGGGACGACGTTCAACGTGCAGCCGCCGCCCATCGGGAGCGCGACCTGGGTCACGCCGGCGAACAGGAACGCTTTCGCGCCGCCGAGGGCGAGGTCGACCTCGAGCGTCACCGTCTGGCCGGGGCACCGCGTCGACGAGACGGTCGGAGTGAAGCCGCCGGTCCCCGGGCACCCCGTTCCGTACGGGACGCCGTTCGAGGCGCAGCCACCGAGCACGATGTTGTCGAAGTTCATGTAGACGTTCGTCGTCCCGCTCGTCCCCGTGAACGTGACCGACAGCAGGTCGTTCCACGCGCCGGAGAAGACGTGGGTCTGGAAGTCGGCCGCGCCGCCCTGCCCGTCGGAGACCCCGTCGATCGGGACGACCGCCTGGACGCTCGCGCCGCCGACCTTCTGTCCGACGATCGTGACCGACGTCACCCCGAACGAGTAGGCGAAGTCCCCGACGTTGAACGTCTCCGCGAGGTCGATCGACGCGATCGTGAACGGCGCGCCGTTCGCCTCCTCGAGCCGGAACTCCGTCTCGGTCGAGCCGTTGACGTACGTGTAGACCGTCGTCGTGCCGTTGCTGCTCCCCCGGTCGTTCTGCCAGCCGTCCTCGAAGGCGTGGATCCCGACCCCCTTGGTGACGGTCAGCCGGTACCCGTTCTCGACCAGCGGGTTCCCCGCGAAGACGCCGCCCGACGGGCTGGTCGAGAGCCCTTCGAAGTCGAGGACGACCTGCGCGGAGGCGGTCGGGACGGCGAACGCGAAGGCCAGGGCGAGGGCGGTTGCGAGGCGCATCTTCGATCTCCCGGAGCGGTGGGGCGTGGAGCGCGCAGGTTACCATCCCCCGCGACTCCGGTCCGTCCGCGCGGACGGGTCGATCGTCGCCGATTCGCCGCGCTACGATGCGCGTCGTGACGCGCTCCCCCGACCCGGACTCGTTCCCCGCGTTCGAGCCGCACCCGTGGCTGGCGAACCGCCACGCGATGACGCTCGCGGGCGCGTTCGTGCCGCGTCGGCGACGGTCGCTCGACGCCGGGGAGCGGAGGGTCTTCCGGACCGACGACGAGACCCGGATCGTCGCCCGGTGTCACTGGCAGGCCGATCGGAGCCGGCCGGTCGTGCTCCTGGTGCACGGCCTGACCGGGAGCGCCGACTCGGGGTACATGCGCGGCACGGCGGAGAAGGCGTTCGCGGCCGGTTTCTCGGCGGTCCGGATGAACGTCCGGAACTGCGGCGGGACCGAGCATCTCACGCCGACGCTCTACCACGCGGCGCTGACCACCGACGTGCGGGCGGTCATCGAGGAGCTGGCGTGGAAGGACCGGGTGGGCGGGCTGTTCGTGGCCGGCTTCTCCCTGGGCGGGAACCTGGTCCTCCGCACGCTCGCCGAGTTCGGCGACCGCGGTCCGGCGGCGCTCCGGGGCGCGGCCGCCGTCTCGACCCCGATCGACCTCGAGGCGTCGGCGGCGGCGCTCGAGTCGTCCCCCGTGAATCGGTTCTACATGCGGCGATTCGTACGCGACCTCGCCCGCGTCTACCGCCGGAAGGTGGCGCTCTTCCCGGATCGGTATCGGATCGAGTCGCTCGACGGGGTCGAGACCCTGCGGCAGTTCGACGATCGGATCACCGCGCCGTACTCCGGCTTCGGGAACGCGCGACGCTACTACGCGCTCGCCTCGAGCCTCCCCGTCCTCCCCGCCGTGGCCGTCCGGACGCTGCTCCTCTCCGCCCGCGACGACTCGATGGTCCCGGCGTCCGGCTACGAGCGGCGGGAGGTGCGGGAGAACGACTCCCTCCAAGTGAAGACGACCGCACGGGGCGGCCATCTCGCGTTCATCGGTCGCGGTCCCGCCCGAAGCGGTCGCGGGGACGACCCGGACCGTCGGTGGGCGGAGAACCGCGTCGTGGAGTGGTTCCGGCGGCTCGACGGGTCGCGCTGACCCGCGAGCCGGCCGAGACCGGGACGATCAGCCGCCGCCCTTCGTCTTCCCGCCCCGCAGCGGGGGGGTGCCGCCGCGACCGCCCTTCGGCGGCTTGCCGGCCTTCTTCCCGTTCGGCTTCTCGCTCTTGCCCGCGCCCGGGCCGGCCTTCCCCTTGGGGCCGCGCTTCTTCCCCTTGCCGTTCTCGGCGCGCCACTTCTTCAGCTTCGCCTTCTCGTCCGGGTCGAGCACGCCGTTGCCGTTCGCGTCGAACCGCTTCAGGATCTTCGCGCGGACACCGTCCTTCCCCTTGCCGGCCTTGCCGCCCTTCCCGGCGCCGGCGGCGCCTCCTTCGGCGAGGGCGGACGGGATGGCGAGCGCGAACAGGGCGACGGTCGTGATGAGGAGTCGCATGCGATCAGCTTCCTTCCATGAGGCGGGTGGAGTCGCGATCCGCATTTTAACCGGCGCCTCGAGCCGGGGTGGCGGTCAATCCGGGACCCGGAGGTAGTCGATGCCGAACATGTGGTTCTTCGGCCGGGCGGCCGGATTCGTCCCGACGATCCGGACCGACAGCTCGTTCTCCCCCTCGACCAGGGGGACGTCGTCGAACGTTCGCTCTTCGTCCGGCTCGACGCGCGGCGCGTAGAGGTCGAGCCGCTCGGCGAGCACCCGGCCGTTCACGGCGAGGCGGACGATCCCGTAGTCCGGCGCCCGGGTCAGCCGGAGGACGAGCCGCCGCGCGCCGCCCCGCGGGGAGGGGAACGCCACCTTCAAGGTGTCGCCCGGCCCGGC
>JAUIEL010000479.1 GCA_030428825.1 bacterium | reverse complement strand
GGACGCAGGTGACCGACTGGGTGTCGACGTCGAGCGACGCGGACGGCCGCTTCGTGCTCGGCGACGTCCGACCGGACGTCCGGCACGCCCTCCTCGTCCGCGCCGCCGGGCACGGCGTGGCGATCGTCGACTTCCCCGCCGACGAGCCGAACTCCCGCGAGGTCGCGTTCGGGGAGATCGTGCTCTCTCCGCCGATCACGCTGGCCGGCGTCGTCGTCGACCAGCACGGGCGGCCGATCCCGCGGGCGGAGGTCGCCCTGCGCGGGAGCCCCGACGGCCGCTTCGCGCTCTCGGGGCGGGACGAGCCGTGGTTCGAGGGGTACGTCGACGAACGGGAGGGGCGCGCGGACGCTCGCGGCCGCTTCGTCTTCCGGGACGTCGCGCCGGGCGCGTACGAGCTGGAGGCGAGCCTCGGCGGCGACGAGAGCGGCGCGCCGGTCGCCGTGGCGCTCCGTCGGGGAGAGGAACGCCGCGACGTCGAACTCGAGATCGTCCGCGGCCTCGAGGTCCGCGGGCGGGTCGTCGGACCGACCGGCGAGACGGTCTCCCGCGCGATCGTGTACGTCGCGCCGCGAGCGGGCGGGTCGTTGAAGACGTGCGTCGTCGGCGGCGACGGCTCGTTCCTCGTGGGCGGGTTCGGCGACGGCATGGTCCGGGTGGTCGCGCATCCGCTGGCCCGGGACGACGGCGGTCCGGCGTTCCGGGGCTCGGCGCCCGTCGACGTCCCGGCCGGGACGCGCGACGTCCTGGTCCGCCTCCGGCCGGGCGCCCGGATCGTGGGGCGGGTCGTCGACGGGGGCGGCGGCGCCGTCGGTCGGGCGTTGGTGACCGCGTACGACGACGCCGGAGAGAAGGTCGCCGGCGGGCTCTCCCGCGAGGACGGCGGCTTCGAGCTCGACGTCCCGCCCGACGCGCCGGTCCGCCTCGAGGTGAAGCGGACGGTCGAATCGACGACGCCGGGGAAGGCGTTCGACGTGGTCGACGAGCGGCCGGCGGTCGTGGAGGGGGTGCGGCCGGGTGCGACCGACGTCGAGGTGACGGTCGCCTCCGGCGGGTGAGCGGACCTACCCGGCCGCCTCGGCGGCCGCGGCGGCCTGCGTCTTGAACGTCTCGACGCACCGGTCGAGCAGGGCCCGGCGAGGGTCCCAGCCGAGGTCGAGGACGTCCATCTCGCGCCCGTGGGCGAGGGCGCGGTACTCCCGCTCGGCGCCGAGGGAGAGGAGGAGGTCCATCTTGTGCGCGAGCGACGCCGTGGCGGCGCCGACCGGCTCGATCTCGTTCGAGTCGAAGGCGTGATGGTTGGCGGCGACGGCGGAGATCTCGTCGGGGAGCTGCCACGCCTCGGCCATCCGCGCTCCGACCTCTTCGTGCCAGTCGTGGAAGACGCGGCCGACGAGCGCGCGGTTCACCTCGAAGCGGGTCCCCGCCTCCTGCTGGATCAGGTCGAGCAGGGCGACCTTGCCGATGTCGTGCAGGAGGCCGACCAGGAACGCGCGCTCGGGGTCGAGGCGGAGGGCGCGGGCGATCTCGCGGGAGAGCGTCGCCATCGAGTTGCACTGGCGCCAGACCTCGCTCGCGTACTGCGTGAGCCCCTTGTTCCGGAGCAGCACGGTCCGCATCGAGAGGCCGAGGATCAGCGTGCGGAGGTTCCGCGTGCCGAGGCGCACGACGGCGTCCGACAGCGTCTTCGTCCGGCGGGTCCCGCCGTGCAGGACCGAGTTCGCGGACTTCAGGAGCTCGCTCGAGAGGACGGGGTCGCGCTCGACCGACGTGGCGATCCGGCCGAGGTCGACGCTCGGGTCGTTCGCGAGGTCGAGGAGGCGGAGGCTCGTCGAGGGGAGGATCGGGAGCCGGAACTCGCGCTGCTCGACGCGGTGACCGATCCGTTCGACCAGGCGGTCCTCGGTCCCGCACGTCTCGTTCGGAGCGTCGAGCGGACCGACTCCGGACGAAGGCTCGGGGAACTCGGGCGCCTCGATCTCCGGGGCCTCGTCCGCCGGCCCCTCCGCCGGCGCGGCGGGCGTCGGCTCGGTCGGGGGGGCGGACGCACGCGGTTCGGGCCGCGGCGCGGCGGCGCGAGGCGCGGGCGCGAACAGTCGACGTAGCCACCGGCCGAGCCCCATGGAGGACCTCCCGAGACGCTCCGGGAGGGTCATCGGAGACCCGGGTCCCCCCTCTTGAGGTGAACACCCCATTTCTTCGCGCCGACGTCGGTCCGGGCCGTCCGTGTCGGGGAATCCGGGGGGATGAAGCGGTTTTCATGCCCCGCTCACCTCCGTCTCGGGCCGACGTCCGATCCTGAGGGGCGTCCGAACGAAAGGAGCCTCATGTTCTTCCCGACGCCGATCCGACCGAATCCGCCGACCACGCACGACCAGGGGAACGTCCGGCCCCGTCCGATGCCGGCCGGAGTGGCGGTCCGGCGCGTGAACGAGCTGGTCCGCGGGGAGATCTCCGCCGTCGAGACGTACGTCCGGGCCATGAAGGCGTTCGACGAGGAGCCGCCGGCGCTGAAGCGGATGATGCGCGACCACGTCGACGCCGTGAACACGCTCCGCGGTCTCGTGGAGGAATCCGGAGGGGCGCCCTCCCGGACCAGCGGCGGTTGGGGCGTCTTCGCGCGCGCGGTGGAAGGGGTGGCGGCGACGCTCGGTGAGCGCCCCGCGCTGCACGCCTTGAAGGAGGGGGAGCGCTACGGGCTGTCGCAATACGCCGATCTCCTGGTCGACGAGCGCGTGCCGAGCCGATGGAAGGAGACGCTGCGGCGCGAGATCGTGCCGCGCGAGCGCGCCCACGTCGAGACGCTCGAGCAGCTCCTCGAGCGCACGGGCTGACGCAGCCGGGGGTCCGTCCTCACTCGCCCTCGCCGTCGCCGCGGAGGCGGTCGAGCTCGGCCGCGATCCGCGGGTGCGGCGTCGACCCCTGGAAAGCCTCCAGCCGCGCGATCGCCTCGGCGGGAGCGCGGGCGGCGATCGCCCTGGCGAGACGGACGAGCGCCTCGACGGTGGCGTCTCCCGCCGCTCCGTGTCGCTCGGCGAGGTGGGGGAGGACCTCCTCCAGAAGTCGTTCGGCCGCCGCGGGGTCGCCGTCCGACAGGAGCACGTCGGCGAGCGACACCGCGACGTCCATCCGGCGCGGGTCCGAGGGCTCGAGCGTCGTCGACATCTCGACGTGGACGTCGGTCAGGAGCGCGCGGGCCCCGCTCGGTCGACCCGCGTCCGACAGGACGGCGGCGAGGCTCGCGCGGCCGACGAGCGCCTCCAGGCTGGTCGACGATCTCGTCCGGTCGAGCAGGTCGATCGCCTCGCGGAGGGTCGCTTCCGCCTCCTCGCCGGAGTGCGCGTCCGAGGCCCGGAGCGCCTGACCGAGCTTCAGGAGGATGTCGCCGAACACGGCCTGCGCGGGGGACCCTGCCTCGCGCCACGCCGCGACGACCTCCGTGAGGACCGCGATCGAACCCTCGAGATCCCCGGCATCCCGGAGCACGTCGGCCCAGGCCCGCTCGACGGAGATCCGGTACGGATCGGTCACGGCACGCGAGCGGGCGAGTTCGCGGCCGGGAGCGAGGACGTCCCGCGCCTCGTCGTGCCGAC
The DNA here is from genome assembly GCA_030428825.1 of bacterium. Taxonomy (GTDB): domain Bacteria; phylum Planctomycetota; class B15-G4; order B15-G4; family JADJEK01; genus JAUIEL01. The sequence continues at coordinate 1,973 of JAUIEL010000479.1, read as the reverse complement.
CGAGGTCGCTCAGGACGAGGGCGAGGTTCAGTTCGTCGACGAGCCGAGCGTCGCTCCCGGGCGGCAGGTTGTCGCGGGCCCACTCCACCGCGGCGCGGAGGGTGGGCTCCGCCTCGGCCGGACGGCCGGCCTCCATCAGGACGACCGCGAGGTTCGCCCTCGATTGTCGCGTCGTCGGGTGGTCCGGCCCGTACGTGGTCTCCCTCCCGTCCGCCGCGGCGCGGAAGCACGCCTCGGCGACTCGCCGGTTCCCCGACTCGAGGGCGGCGACCCCGAGGAGGTTCATCGCCTCGAGCGTCCGCGGCGCGTCCGGACCCGGCGCCTCCGACCAATCGAGGACGACCTCCTCGAGGAGCGAACGTGCCTCTCTCGGCATCGTACGGAGCGTCGACTTCCCCAGCTCGAACGCCGCGCGGACCGTCCGGGGGTCGGTCGGCCCGTGGACGTGGATCGCTCCGAGGAGGGCGTTCCACCAGACGAAGTCGACCCACCCGGCCGGCACCGAGCGGCGAATCTCGCCGGCGTACGCGTCGACCTGCTCCGTCTCGATCAGGCCCGCGGTGAGCCGTTCGAGCGGTTCCGCGACGTCGTCGAGCCGATCCGATGCGACGAGGCAGGCGACGAGTTCGGCGAGGGAAGCGGCGGTGCGCGCGTCGGACGGTCCGAAGCGGCAGGTCGCGACGTCGACCGCGAGCTCGATCTCGGCGCGCGCCGCGTCGAGCTCTCCGAGGCGACGGAGCGCGTGCGCGTGGAACTGGCGCGAGCGGAGCGTGTCGGCGTGGTCGACCCCGAGGATCTCCGTCCGACGGACCGTGACCGCGCCCCACTCCGTCGCCGCCTCCTCCACCCGGCCGAGCGCGAGGAGCGACAGGGCGCGGTTGTGGCGGACGGTCAGGGTCTTCGTGTGGGTGGGGCCGTGCCGAACCGCCATCCGCCCGACGAGGTCGTCGAACCGCTCGAGCGCGCGCGGGATCCGACCGTTCTCGGTGTCGAGGTGGGCGAGGTTGTTCAGCGTGGTCAGGGTGTGGTCGTGCTCGCGCCCGAAGAGGCGCTCCTCCTCGGTGAGGCACGACTCCATCACGGCGCGCGCCTCGGCGATCCTCCCGGCCCGGCCGAGGGCGTTGCCGAGGTTCGAGCGCGCGGTGATCGTCTGCGGGTGGCCGGGGCCGAACTTCCGACCGAGGTCGCCGAGCAGGACGGACCGATCCACGCGGAGCGCGAGGACGTCGGGGTGGTCAGATCCGAGCGCCGCCTCGAGGCCCTCGACCGCCTCGCGCGACTGGGCGTTCGCCTCGTCGAGGCGCCCCGCGAAGAACGCGCGGTATCCTTCGAGGTAGCGGTCCATGGTCTCCAGGCGCCGGGAGCGTCGCTCGGGCAGCTCTGCGGCGAGGATCTCGAAGAGCTCCACGGGCTGGGTGCGCCCCTTGACGATCACCTGGTCTACGGGCCTGAGCTGGAAGCGCTCGGGGTCCTCGAGCGCCTCGGCGAGCTCCACCGTCACGAGGACGGCAGAGTCGTAGTGGCGGGTGAGGCTCTCGATCCGCGCGGCGAGGTTGACGTTGTCGCCCAGCACGGTACAGCTCAAGCGGCGCCCGGTCCCGACCGTCCCCATGACCACATCTCCGAGGTGGAGCCCGATGCCCACGCGCACCTCACCAGCGAACTCCTCGCGGACTGCGTCGATGGCGTCGACGGCGGCGATCACCCCCGCGTCTGGCGCGTCCGCGAAGAGCGCCATGACGGCGTCCCCGACGTACTTGTCGATGAAGCCCCCCGCGGCGCTGATCGCGGGCTCGAGCTGGTCGAGCAGGCGGTTGACCAGGGCGAGGACCTCCGCCGGCGGGAGGTGCTCCGAGACGCGGGTGAAGCCCCACATGTCCGCGAAGAGGATGCTCACGCGTCGTTGGGTCTGCTGACCGCGCTCGAGCCCGCTCAGCTCGCGCTGCCCCAGGGCCTGCAGAAACTCGAAGGGG
>JAUIEL010000478.1 GCA_030428825.1 bacterium | reverse complement strand
GTCTCGGTCGACGGCGGACCGCCCCAGGCGCTCTCGTTCCAGGGCGACTTCACGGTCACCGGCGCCGACGGCCGCGTCGTCCACCTCGACACGACGAACGTCCGGCGGACCGGAGAGAACCTCGCCGTCTTCCCGGGGACCGAGTCGGTCTTCGACGTCATCATCGGCCTCCGCGACGACATCCTCGGCGAGGGCGGCTTCCCCGACGTCGGCCTCGCCGACCGGATCCAGGCCCGCCTCGCGTCGCTGGAGCGAGGCCAGGACACGCTGCTCGGCGCGCTGGCCGAGGTCGGCTCGCGCGGGGCCACGTTCGGCCGGCTCTCCGACTCGCTCGCGCTGTTCGAGGTCTCCCTCGAGGAGCGGATCAACGACCTGGAGGGGACCGATCTGTTCGACGGGAGCGTGGAGATCGCGGAGGCGGAGTCGGCCTACCAGGCGGCGCTGGCGGTGACCGGGAAGCTGAGCCAGCTCCCGAGCCTCCTGAACTACCTCTGATCCGACGCCCGACCCCGGAGCGGGCCCGGAGCGGGCGCGGCCCGCGCCCGAGCGAGGCTCGAGCGCGGGCCGCGGCGAGGTTCACGGGACGTTCAGGGACAGAACGTGACCTCGAGGCCGTCCGACGCCTGCAGGTTCCCGCCGAAGCCGGGGTCCCGCGTGACGTACTGGTACCGCTTCGTCGTCCCGACCATGGCCGGGACGATCGGGATCACGACCGACGCCTCGCCGAGGCCGTTGGTGGTCGTGATCGTCCGGAAGAAGTTCGGACCGGCGACGAGGATCGTCCCCCACGGCTGGACGTTGTTGCCGACGTTGTCCCCCTCCAGCATGAACGTGAAGCTGTTCGGCTTCGCGCCGCTGACGGTGACCGCGAAGTTCGGGTTGCCGACCCCCGGCGCGCCGCCCGCGGTCCCCATCACGGCGGCGGTCCCGGTCGAGCCGATCTCCGGCGTGCCGTAGCTCGACGCGCCGCCCGGGGAGACGACGTCGATCGAGAACGACGGCGCCCCCGGGCCCGGGTCGAACTGCTCGAGCGTCGCCTGCGCGCACGAGGACGGCGGCGCGTCGGCGTCGAACCAGAAGTTGTAGATCGTGTTCCAGCGGAGCGGGTTGCCGACGGTCGTGAAGACGAGGGCCGCCGCGGTCTGGTTCGACGTCCAGTCGTTCTGCGAGTCCTGGTCGACGTCGTGGAAGCCGACGTTGCTCAGGGTGACGCCCGCCGGGACCGGGACGGAGAACGACTTGATCCCGCGGAAGTTGTCGCGGTTGTGGAGGGCGTACTCGTAGCGGTACGTCCCGTTCCCGTTGTCCGAGGTCCGGTACCCGACGTAGACGCGCCCGTCGTCGTCGCCGTTCGTCGCCGACACGACCGTCGCGCCGGTCCAGCGCCGGAGCACCGTCCCCTGGATCAGGGCGTTCCCGCCGCCGCCGGGGACGGCCATCTCCCACTGGTTGCCGTTCCAGTTCGGGAAGACGCGACGCGACCCGAGGTTGTTCTCCCGGTTCGCCTCCGGCTCGCCGACCACGACGTAGTGCGCCTGGTAGTAGAAGCTCGACGACGGGGAGTCGAGGTCGAAGTCGTGGATCCGCACCAGCCGGCCGAGCGCGTCGGGCGGGCTGATCGGACTCTTGATCCCGTTGCAGTCGTTCGGCGGGTTCACCGGCGGGAACCCCTGGTCGAAGTACGAGCAGACCGGATCCCAGGCGCCGGTCCACGGGTCGATCTCGTCCGCCGGGCCGAGGTAGTCGTGGTTGGCGTTCGTGGACGCCGTGTAGGTGTCCGAGCAGCCGACGCCGAGGAAGGTCCCGTTCGACGGGTTCTGGCACGGGGTGCACTGGCTGTTGCTGAGCGCGAAGAACCCGTGCTTCAGGAAGCTCCGGTCGGAGATCTGCTCGAGCCGTCCGCCCGTCTCCCGCACCACCATGAACGCGATGAACGGGTGGTTCGGATTCATCGGGGCGAGCCACGGGACGTTGACGCTCCCCGGATTGCAGGAGGTCGTCGACATCGACAGCGACATCTCGCCGGACGGGAAGGCGCCCGTGTGCGCGTGGACGGCGATCCCGCCGAGGATGCCGAGTTCGACGTCGGTGCCGGGGATCACGTTCGGCTGGGCGGACGCGACACCGGCGGTCGCGGCGATCCCCAGCGGGACGAGCAGACGAAGGGAGAGTCGGCGCATGAAAGGGAAGCTCCGTTGGGTGAGGCAGGGTCTCGGGGACGGGCTGGGCGGACGGCCCTCGAGCGGACCGGAAGCCGGACCCGAGGGCCCGGCTCCCCGCTCCCAGCATACCGCTATTCTGGGGGGATCGTCCGCCTCCGTCCGACACCGGATCCTCCCGACGCGTGCCCGCTCCCTCCGCCCTCCCCGCCTCCGAGGCCTCGAAGTTGCGCGGCGGCCCGCCGCGCCGCTCGCGGTCGGCCGTTCGGCGGGCGCTCGTGCTGATCCTGGTCCACCTCGCGATCGCGGCGCACGTCGCCCACTGGAAGTGGACCGGACGGACCCTCAGCCCGCTCGAGCCGTCCGAGGCGATGCAGACGCTCGAGCTCGGGTACGTCAACGCGGGGTTCCTCGTCTTCGTCGCCCTGCTGCTGCTGACCGCCGTCCTCGGCCGGTTCTTCTGCGGCTGGGCGTGCCACGTCGTGGCGTACCAGGACCTCTCGGCCTGGCTGCTCGGGAAGATCGGCGTCCGGCCCCGGGCGATCCGCTCGCGGCTCCTGATGCTCGTGCCGCTGGGGGCGGCGCTCTACATGTTCGCCTGGCCGCAGCTGACGCGCCTGCTCGAGGGGCGGGACCTCCCCGCGCTGGCGTGGCACCTGACGACCGACTCGTTCTGGGCGACGTTCCCGTCCCCCGCCGTCGCGGCGCTCACCTTCCTCGTCGACGGGTTCCTGATCGTCTACCTCCTCGGCGGGAAGGCGTTCTGCACCTACGGCTGCCCGTACGGCGCCCTCTTCGCGATCGGGGATCGCGTGGCGCCGGTCCGGATCCGCGTGACCGACGCCTGCGAGCAGTGCGGCCACTGCACCGCCACCTGCACCAGCAACGTCCGGGTGCACGCCGAGGTGGCGCGGCACGGCATGGTGGTCGACCCGGGATGCATGAAGTGCCTCGACTGCGTGAGCGTCTGCCCGAAGGACGCGCTCTACGTCGGCGCCGGGCGACCGTCGGTGGCCGCGAAGGGGAAGCGGGCGGGGCGCCGGTACGACCTGACGTGGCCCGAGGAGCTGTTCGCGGCCGCGGTCTTCCTCGGCGCGCTCTACGCGTTCCGCGGACTGTACGGGCTCGTCCCGTTCCTGCTCGCGCTCGGGCTCGCGGTGATCGCGGCGTTCGCCGCGCTGCTCGTCGTCCGGGGGCTCCGGTCGCCCGAGCTCACCCTCCAGTCGCGCCCGCTGAAGGGGGCGGGCGGCTGGACCGCGCGCGGGCGGGTCGTCCTCGCCGCCGCGACGGCGCTCCTCCTGCTCGCCGCGCACTCCGCCTGGATCCAGTTCCACACCCGCGAGGCCGCCCGCCTCACCGCCGACGCTCGCGAGCGGCCGGCCGCGGAGCGCGGGGACCGGGTCGACGACGCCCTCGACCACCTCGCCGCCGTCGAGCGGTTCGGCCTCGTCACCGACGAGAGGACCCTGAACCTCCTGAGCGGCGCCCACCGCCTCCGCGGCGACCACCGGACCGCCGCCGCCTATCTCCGCCGCAGCCTCGCGCGGAGCGAGACGACGGAGAAGCTGCTCGCGCTCTCGACGCTGGAGATGCACCTCCGCCGGACCGACGCGGCGAGCGCGGCCCTCGAGCGCGTCCTCGAGCTCGAGCCGGACCATCCGGAGGCGCTCCGCCGGCTCGCCCTCCTCCGCGGGCGCTGAGCCGGATCACGCCCCGTCGCCCCCCCCGCCGAACGCGCGGCGGATCTTCCGGATCCGACGCCGGAGCGACCAGCGCGGCGCGTCCGCGCGGAGGTCGCGGAACTTCCCCTCGAGCGCGCGGAACTCCCGCTCGACCTCGGCGCACCGGGCCTTCCAGTGCGCGACCTCCGACGCGTCACGCGAACCGTGGCGGGCCAGGACGTCGAGCATGTCGAGCATCGCCTCGGCCGACCGCGGCGGGGCGTCGCCGCGACGCGCCCCCGCCTCGGCGGCCCGGCGATACGAAGTGAGCAACCCCTCGGCGCAGGCGTCCCAGGTGAACCGCCCCGCGCGCTCCCGGGCGCGGCCGATCCGCTCGTCGACCTCGGTCCCGCCGGCGAGCACGAGACCGACCGCCTCCTCGAGCCCGCGCACGTCGCCGGCCTCGTGCGTCCAGACCGTGTCGCCGGTCACCTCCGGGATCGACATCGCCCGCGTCGTCACCACCGGCACGCCGAGCGTCATCGCCTCGAGGGGCGGGAGGCCGAACCCCTCCTCGTGCGACGGGTAGACGAGCGCCGCCGCGCCGACGAGCAGCGCCTTCAGGTCGTCGTCCGACGCGCCGTCGATCCAGCGCACGCGTTCGCCCACGCCGAGCCGGCGGATCGTCTCGTCGAGCGTCCGGCCGTCCGCGAGCGGACGGTGCCAGACCCGCGCCCCGGCGACGAGGAGCGTCACGTCGGACGGGAGCCGCTTCAGCGCCGCGACCGCCGCCGCGAGGTCCTTGTGCGGGTAGTCCTTGCCGACCGCGAGGAGGTACCGCCCCGCCGCCCCGTGTCGTGCCCGCCGGGCGGCGGCGTCCCGCTCGTCCGGCGGCGGCGAGGCCATCGCGGGGTCGACGGCGAGCGTCGACACGTCGATCCTCGCGGCGTCCGCGCCGAGGTCGTCGACCGCCTCCCGCGCCGCCGATCGCGAGAACGTCACGACCCGGTCCGCGTGCCGCACGAGCGCCCGCGTGAACCGGTCGTGCGCCGCCCAGTCCTCCTCGGCGCGGTGGTACTCCGGGTGGCGGTTCAGGATCGCGTCGGTCACCGAGACGACCGACGACCGCGCCGCCGCGAGGAGGAGCAGGTCCCTCGGACGGCCGTCCGGGAAGAACGTGAGGTGGTAGACGTCGGGACGATCCGCCGGGTCGGCCGGCCGGAGCACCGCCAGCGCGTCCTCGGTGGTGACGACCTCGTGCGCCTCCACGCCGTCCGGCAGCCGCGCCGCTCCGTCCTCCCCCGCCTCGACGAGCGCCGAGAGGCGCGTCACCTCCGGCCGCGACGCGAGGGTCCGGAGGAGGTTCCGCTGCACCCGCTCCATCCCGGAGGTCGAGCGGTGGATCAGCCGGGCGTCGAGCAGGAGGTGCATGGGTCGACGAATCTACCAGCCGACGCGCGTCAACCGCGAAGGCCGCGCACGTAGTCGCGGACCGCCGGGTCCCGCGGGTCCTCGAAGACCCGCCGGACGTCCCCCTGCTCGACGATCCCTCCGACCTCGTCGCGCGGCCACATCACGACCACCCGATCCGCGATCCTGCGGGCCTGCGCGAGGTTGTGGGTCACGATCAGCACCGTCACGGTCTCCGCGATCCGGACGATCAGCTCCTCGATCACCCCGGTCGCGATCGGGTCGAGCGCGCTGCACGGCTCGTCGAACAGGATCGCCTCCGGCGCGAGGGCGAGCGCGCGCGCGATGCAGAGACGC
>JAUIEL010000477.1 GCA_030428825.1 bacterium | reverse complement strand
CGGCCTCGCGCTTGGCGAGGCGGGCGGCGCGCCCGGCCTCCCGCTGCGCCTGGGCGGCGGTCCTCGCGGCGCGGCGCTCGTCGGTCGGCTCGGCGGCGGGCGCGGCGACGGCGACGTTCGGGCGGTGGCCGAGCTGAAGCGTCGGCTCGAGGACCTCGTCCCCGCGCTCGATCCGGAGCTCGACCTTCGCGCCGACCGGGTGGCGGGCGATCGCCTCGATCAGCTCGCCGGTGTTTCGGACGCGCTGCCGGCCGACGCGGGTGATCACGTCCCCCTGGCGGAGGCCGGCCCTCGCGGCCGCGGTGTCGGTGTGGACCTCCAGGATCCGGGCGCCGCCGTCGGCGTCCTCGATCGAGACCCCGAGATAACCGCGGTCGGGCGCGGGGAGCGCCGGCGGCGTCGGGGGAGCGGGCGGCGTGGGGGGAGCGGGCGGCGTGGGCGGGACGGCGCGGCGCGGGCCGCCGAACAGACCGGTCGGAGGGGACGGGGCCGCGGCGGTCGCACCCTGCGGCCAGTCGAGCTCGTCGAACGACGCGAGGCGGACGATCCGATGGTGGCTCTTCCCGCCCCGGCGGACGGTCACCTCCAGCTCGGTCCCGGCCGGCATCCCCGCGAGCTTCTCCTTCAGCGCCTCGGCGTCGGCGACCTCGTGCCCGTCGAGCGCGACGATCACGTCGCCGGCGTGGAGCTTCCCCTTCGCGGCCGGGCTCCCCGGGCGGACGTCCGCCACCATCGCCCGCCCCTCGGGGTCGGAGGCGATCATCACGCCGAGGAACCCGCCGCCGCGCGGAGCGTCGGCCGACGGCGGCTCGGGTGCGGGGACCCCCGACGGGGTGCGGCGCGGGCGCGGCGGCTCGACCGGTCGGAGCGGCGACACGGCGACCGGCGACGACGGGCTCTCGCCGAGCCTCACGTCGAACTCGCGCGGCGTCTTCCCGCGCAGCACGGTCACCGCGACCGTCGAGCCGGCGCCGGCCTGCGCCAGCGCGTCCCGGAGGGCGTCGAGGTCCGCCGTCTCGCGATCGGCGATCGAGACGATCACGTCGCCCGTCGCGAGGCCGGCCGCGGCGGCGGGCCCGCCCTCGACCGTCCCCTCGACGCGGACGCCCCGGTCCGCCTCGGCGACGTTCACGCCGAGCCAGCCGCGCGGCTTCTCGCTCGACCTCCGGTCCGGCCGCGGCTCCGGCCTCGGCTCGGCACGCGGCTCCGGCGTCGGTTCGGGACGCGGCGCGGCACGACGGGCGACCGGCGCCCGGGCCGGCGCCGGCGCGTCGTCCGGGTGCGGACGGAGGGTCACCTCGAACTCGCGCGGCGTCTCCCCGCGCATCACGGTCACGTCGACCTTCGCGCCGGCGCCGGCGCCGGCGAGCGCCGCGAGGAGCGAGTCGACGCCGGAGATCTCCTCGCCGTCCACCGACAGCACGACGTCGCCGGCGCGGAGTCCGGCGGCCGCGGCCGGCCCGTCGTCGACCGTCCCGTCGAGGCGGAGGCCGTCGCCCGTCTCCTCGATGTAGACGCCGAGCCAGCCGCGCGGCCGCTCCGGCGCGGGGTCGACGTTTCGCGGGCCGCGCGGCGCGCCCGGCCGCGTCGACATCGGCGGCGGGAGGACGGTCCCCGGCTTCGGCGTCGGCTCGACCCGGTCGACCGGCTCGCCGCGCTTGCCGAGCGTCGCGGTCGTCACCCGCTGCTTCCCGTCTCGGTCGACCTTGATCTCGACGCGCTCGCCGGCGGTCCGCTTCGAAAGCGCCTCGCCGAGCGCCTCGAACGACCCGATCGCGTGGCCGTCGATCTCGAGCACGCGGTCGCCCGCCTCGAGCCCGGCCCGATCGGCCGCGGTCCCGGGGACGACCGAGAGGATCTCCACCCCCTCGTCGCCGGCGGCGATCTGGACTCCGAGGTAGCCGCGCTCGGCTTCCCGGATCGACAGGCTGGCCGACGCCGGGGCGGCGACGACCAGCAACGACAGTGCGGTCCCGAGGGCGATCGCGAACGTGCGCATGGTGCTCCTTCTTTCGGTTCGACGGGCCGATTCGGCGGTCGAGTCGGCGAGGCCCCGGCGCCGCCGCGGGACGGGCTTCCCACCCGGCGGGCGCGGCGAGGGGGCGAGAAGGTAAACGAAGCGCCCGGACGCATGTTGGGGTCGTTCGCCCGCGAGGTCGGTGGTAGGGTCCGCCGTCCCCGGAGTCCCCATGCCTCTCGCCCTCTCCACCCGCTGGCTCGGCGCTCGCCCGGCGCCCCCCGAACGCCTCCTCGAGGCGCTCCGCGCGCTCGACGTGCGCGCCTGCTTCGTCGGGGCCGGCGCCCGGACGCCCGAGCCGGACCCGCTCGACCGGACCCTCCGGCCGGCCGGCGCGAAGGTCGTCGGCGTCGCGGCCGAGGCGTTCGGCGAGGTGGAGGCCGGGTTCGCGTCCCGCGACCCGGAGGCGATCGGGCGGACGGTGGGGGCGGCCCGCGCCGCGGCCGGCCTCGGCAAGCGGCTCGGCGCCCGGCACGTCGTCCTCCGGCTCGGCCGGTTCGAACTGGAACGGGCGAAGGAGCGCGAGGGGGAGCTGCTCGCCACCCTCCGCCGGGACGGCCCGACGGAGGCGGCGCGCGAGCAGGCCGCGGCCGCCGCGGCGGCGGTCGACCGGCGGCTCGAGCCGGTGCTCGAGCGGGTCTGCCGGCTCGTGTTCGAGCTCTGCCGCGCCGAGCCGGAGATCCGGTTCGCGGTCGTCACGCCGGCCGGGCCGTTCGAGCTGGCGAGCCGGCGCGCGCTCGGCCTCCTGTTCGACGAGGTCCGGGAGCGGAACCTCGGCTACTGGCACGACGTCGGCGCGGCGCACCTCGCGCAGCAGCTCGGGCTCGCGGCGCCGCACGAGTGGCTCGGCGACCTCGGCGCGCGGACGTTCGGGGCGACGCTCCAGGACGCCGCCGGCGCCGACCTCGGCCTCCCGCCGGGCGCGGGCGAGGTCGACTTCCGCGCCGCGCACGAGGCGCTCCCGTCCGGCGTCCCCGCGGTGCTCGAGGTCGACGGTCGGTTCCCGCTCGCCGAGCTGAAGCTGGCGACGTCGTACGTCCGGTCGCTCGGGTTCTGAGCCGCGCGTCCGGGGTCAGGCGCGCGGCGGAGACGGCGACGCCGGCGTGAACGGCAGCAGCCGCGCGCCCGACGGCGAGGCCGCGCGCGCCCCCGCGATCTGCTCCGAGAGCCACGTCCGCGCCCGCTCGATCGCGTCGTCGAGCGGGAGACCGTCGAGCCGCCGGCAGAGGATCGCGGCCGCCAGCGCGCAGCCGGTCCCGTGCACCCGCGCGCCGGGCGCCACCCGCGGACCGCCGAACGTCCGCGGGGTCGCGCCGGCGAGGACGTCGATCACCCGCTCGCCGTCGCCATGCCCGCCCTTCAACAGCACCGCGTCCGGCCCGAGCGCCCGCAGCCGCTCCGCCGCCCCGCGCGGGTCGGCGCGGACGTCGGCCTCGTCGCAGCCGAGCAGAATCGCCGCCTCCGGCAGGTTCGGCGTCAGGAGGTCGGTCCGCGGCAGGAGGTGCTCGACCAGCGCGCGCCGTCCGGCCTCGTCGAGGAACGGCGCCCCTTCGGTCGGCGCGAGGACCGGGTCGACGACGACCGGCCCGTCGATCCGATCCGCCGCGTCCGCCGCCGCGCGCACGAGCGCCGCGTCCGGCAGGAGCCCGACCTTCAGCCCGGCGATCGGCAGGTCGGCGAGGAGCGCCCCGACGCGGGCGCGGAACCGCTCCTCCGGCTCGGCCGCCACCGCGAGCACCCGACGCGAGTCCTGCGTCGTCAGCGCCGTCGCCACCGCCGCCCCCGACCGGCCGTGGGCGAGGAACGTCTTCAGGTCCGCCTCGATCCCGGCCCCGCCGGTCGGGTCCGACCCGGCGAGCGTCAGCGGGAGCGCGCGCGTCACTCGGCGAACATCTCCGCCAGCGCCGCGACTCGTTTCCGAAGGATGACGTGCCGCTTCGGCTTCAGCGTCTCGGTCAGCTCGCCCGACTCGACCGAGAACGGCTCGTCGAGGAGCGCGAACCGCCGGACCTGCTCGAACGGCTTGAAGCCGCGCGCGCGGTCGAGGAGGCGCGAGACCTCCCCGCGGACCACCTTCCGACGCTCGTCGGGCGTGTCGATCGGCGCCCCGTCCGGCCCGACCGGCAGCTTCTGCCGCAGCACCTCCTCGTCCGGGACGATCAGCGCGCCGAGCTGCTTCCGGTCCTGCCCGACGACGATCACCTGGTCGATCACGTCGGAGAGGCGCAGCGCGTTCTCGATCGGCTCGGGCTCGACGTTCTCGCCGCCGCGCAGCACGATCGTGTCCTTGGCGCGCCCCGTGATCTCGATGTCGCCGTTCGCGTGCCGCCGACCGAGGTCGCCGGTGTCGAACCACCCGTCGTCGGACAGGACGCGCGCGGTCGTCTCCCGGTCCTTGTAGTAGCCGGACATCACCTGCGGCCCCTTCACGAACAGCACGCCGACCTCGCCCGCGGCGAGGGAGCGGCCGTTGGCGTCGCGCACGTCGACGTCGGTGCCGGGGATCGCCGGGCCGACGGTCCCGATCGCCGGGCGGTCGCGGCGGCGCACCGACACCAGCGGGGCGGTCTCCGTCAGGCCGTACCCGTTCAGCAGCGGCAGGCCGACGACGTCGAAGAACCGGTCGACGTGGGGCGGGAGCGAGCCGCCCCCGGAGACCAGGACCTTCAGGTTGCCGCCGAGCGCGCCGCGGAACTTCGAGTAGACCATCCGCTCGCCGAGCGCGTGCACGGGGGCGAGCAGCCGGCCGAGCGGCCGCGCCGGACGGTTCCGCGCCGGGTCGATCAGGCGCGACGCGCGGTACAGCTCGCTGCCGCGGAGGAGGGTCGACGCGAGGAGCCGGAGCGGGGCCGGACGCTCGCCGAGGCGCTTCCGCGCCTCGTCGTGCAGGATCTCCCACACCCGCGGCACCGCGGCGAGCGCGGTCGGCCGCTCGCGCACGAGGTCCCGCTTGATCGTCTTCTTCGACGTGTAGATCGTGAGGCACCCCTTCGAGACGGCGGCGTACTCGATCAGCCGCTCGAACATGTGCCACGCCGGCAGGATCGACAGGAAGACGTCGTCGGTCGTGAAGTCGACCACGCCCGGGACCGCGCGGATGTTGTGGAGGACGTTGTCGTGGGTCAGCACGACCCCCTTCGGCTGCCCGGTCGTCCCCGACGTGTAGACGATCGTCGCCGTGTCCGTGCCGCGCGTCGCCGAGATCGACTCCTCGATCCTCGCCCCGTCCTCGATCCGCCGCCGCCCCCGCTCGCGCACCTCGTCGAGCGAGAGGACCGGCCGCGGGTCCCCCTCCTTGAACGACCCCTCCTGCAGGACGATGCACTGCAGGTCGGCGATGTCGGAGAGGGTCGGGGCGAGTTCGTCCAGCACCCTCCGGTCCTGGAGGACGACGATGCGGGCCCCGGAGTGGCGGATCAGGTAGTCCGCCTCGGCGGGGGGCGTGTCCGTGCCGCGGGGGACGTCGGCCGCGCCGAGCGAGAGGATCGCGAGGTCGGAGAGGATCCAGCGGATCGAGTTGTCCGCGAACAGCCCGACCCGGTCCCCGGCCCGGACGCCGAGGGTCGAGAACCCGAGCG
>JAUIEL010000956.1 GCA_030428825.1 bacterium | reverse complement strand
TCGCGAGCGGCGAGGGAGCCGCCGCGAAGCGTTACCTCGCCGCGCGGGGGATCGACGGCGAGCTGGCGACGTCGTTCGGGCTCGGGTACGCGCCGGGCGGCTGGCAGGCGTTGCGCGACGCCCTGGCGAAGGAGGGGTACGAAGACGACGAGCTGGTCCGGGCCGGCGTGGCGAAGAAGAACGAGCGCGGCCGGACGTGGGACCTGCTGCGCGAACGGGTCGTCATCCCGATCGAGGACGTCCGCGGCCGGGTGATCGCGTTCGGGGGGCGCGTCCTCGGGGACGGCGAGCCGAAGTACATGAACTCCCCGGAGACCGAGCTCTTCTCGAAGAAGACGGTCCTGTTCGGGTTCCGGAACGCGCGGCAGGCGGCGGTCGACGCGGGGGAGTTCCTCGTCGTCGAGGGGTACATGGACGTCCTCGCCGCGCACCGGCACGGCGTCGAGAACGTCGTCGGCGTCCTCGGCACCGCGCTCACCCGCGAGCACGCGCTCCAGATGAAGCGGTACACCGAGCGGGCGGTCCTGCTGTTCGACGCCGACGAGGGCGGGCTCCGCGCGACCCTCCGGAGCGGCCCGCTCCTGCTCGCCGCGGGGCTCGACGTGGCGGTCGTCCGGCTCCCGCCCGGCCTCGACCCGGACGAGTTCCTCGGCGAGTACGGCGCCGAGGCGTTCCACGACTACCTCACGGAGAAGCGCGAGGACCTCGTCGACTGGCTGATCCGCCGGGCGCGGCGGCGCCGGGAGGACGTCGGGGGCTCGATGGCGGCGGTCCAGGGGGCGCGGGAGGTCCTGGAGGCGATCGCCGGGGTGACCGACCCCCTCCGGATCGACCTCGTGGTCCGCCGGATCGCCGACGCGTTCGGACTCCGGGAGGACCGCCTCCGGGCCGAGCTCCGTGGCTCGAAGGGACTGGGAGGGGCAGACTTGGAAGAATCCCGGCAGCCGACGCGCCGGCGTGCTAGACTGCGGGGCTGGGAGCAGGACGAGACGTTCGTGCTCCGAGGCGTGGCCACGGACCCGGAGTTCGCCGGGCGGGTCGCGCGAACACTCACCGAGCCGGATTTCCGGGACGGCGTGCGGAGGCGTCTGTTCCTGGTGGCACGGCAGCTCGTCGACGAGGGTCGGAGTCCGACGCCGTCGGTGCTGCAG
>JAUIEL010000476.1 GCA_030428825.1 bacterium | reverse complement strand
GCACCACGCCCGGAACTGGTTCTTCCTCTCCAGCCTGAGCGGGACCGCTCCGGGGACGACGATCCAGGGAGTGAGCGTCCCGCTCGTGCCGGACGCCTGGTTCCAGTTCATGTTGAGCAACCCGAACCCGGCGTTCTTCCCTCAGCAGCTCGGCGTGCTCGACGGGATGGGGCGCGGGGAGGCGGCGTTCGTCGTCCCACCCGGGTCGCCGGCCGCGGCGGCCGGGGTGCAGATCTGGAACGCGTACGTGGTCTACGACGGCCAGACCGGCGCGGTGACGCTCGCGAGCAACCCCGAGCGAGTCGTGCTCCTCCCGTAGCCGTTCGGGCGCGCGCCGGCGCGCCGCCGGCGATCAGTCGATCGCGATGGCGACGCCGTTCGTGAGCACGAAGCCGTGAGGGAGGCTCGGGTCGCCGCTCGCGACCTGCAACCGGATCGAGGTCGCGGAGACGCCGAGCGGGACCGTCGTCTCGAAGTGCGCGCTCCCTTGGCCCGGTCCCCAGCCGGCGAGCACGAACGGCGCAGTGATCGGTGACAGGGGCGCGACGAGGAGGGAGCAGCCGCCTCCGATCGGGACGTCACCCGCGCCGCTCCCGAGGAGGAGGAGCGCCGGGAAGCCGCCGAGGCCGCCCGCGACGTCGAGACGCATCGTCGCGAGCGAGGTGGCGCATCCCGTGACGGCGAGGGTGGGGGACACACCGCCGGAGCCGGCGCAGCCCGCACCGTACGTCGAGATTTCGCCGCAGGTCGGACTGAGCAGTTCGGCGTACCCCGGATCGTCCAGGCTCTGGGTCGCGCCGGCGAGGACGTCCGGTCGACCGTCGAGGTTGACGTCGACGCCGCCGGCGACGGAGGTCCCGAGGTAGTCCGCGTCGTCGATTCCGTTCCGCAGCAGAAGCACGCTGCCGTCCAGCCCCGAACGCACCTCCACGCGACCGGCGGCGCTCCAGGTCGTGTCCGCCGCCGGCGAGCCGATCACCACGTCGCCGCGGCCGTCCCCGTCGACGTCGCCGGCGGCGGCGATGGCACGTCCGAAGTTGTCGAACGGCGCCGCGCCGACCCATGCATGCATGAGCGCGCCGTCCAGGCCCGAGTAGATGCGCGCCGCACCCGTGAGCTGCCAGGTGACGTCGTCGTACTTCCCGTCGACCGCGTAGTCCCGCCGGCCGTCTCCGTCGAGGTCGCCCACGTCGGCGACCTCGCGGGCCGCGGCGTCGTTCGACGCGACCCCTTCGTGGGTCCTCAGGACCCCGCCGGTCGCGCCCGAGCGGACTTCGGCGCGGCCGGCTCCGGCGAAACAGCAGGAATCGGCGCCCGGCAGGCCGATCAACACGTCGTCGAACCCGTCCTGGTCGACGTCGCCGACGCCGGCGACCGACCAGCCGGTCCAGTCGGCGGCGGTCCCGGACGAGATCTGTCGGAGGAGCGCGCCGTCCTGGCCGGAGAAGAGACGGACGACGCCGCTCTCGCTCACGCCCCCGGGATCGGCGAACCGCCCGCCGACGATCACGTCGAGCGCGCCGTCGCCGTTCACGTCCCCCGCGCCGTCGACGTCGCACCCGAACTCGTCGTCCTCCTGGTCGCCCCACCAGCGATAGACGAGCGCGCGGTCGCCGCCGGACCGCAGTTCGGCGTACCCGCCGGGATTGTTCCCCTGGTCGCGCTGCGTGGCGCCGACGGCGAAGTCGGAGACCCCGTCCCCGTCGACGTCGCCGGTCGCCGCGAGCGCCCAGCCGTACCGGTCGTTCGTGATCCCGTACAGGCTGTCGATCAGGGTGAACGTCGCGCCGGAGAAGACGCGGACCGTCCCCTGGTCGGCCACGTCCGGAGCGCCGAGGTCGCGGTACGCGCCGACGAGGAAGTCGGGTGTGCCGTCGCCGTCGATGTCGCCGAGCAGCGCGGTCGACTGTCCGAAGTACCCGTCCGCCGACTCTCCCACCAACGTGGCGATCGGCTCCTCGGTCGCGGCGGCCGTCGGAATCGAGGCCGCCGCCGTCGCCACGAGGAACACGGTCCGGAGCGGTTCCATGAGCGGTCCTTCCTACTCGATCGTGAGGTCGACGGCGTTCGAGGCCGCGAACCCGTGGGGGACTCCCGGGTCGTTCGTGAACACCTGCAGCTTCAGCGACCCGGCGGGTGCGGTCGCCGGGACGACGCCTCCGAAGGAGAGCGCGCCGTTCCCCGCGCCCGCGCCGGGGAGCGGGAACGTCCCGACCGGCAGCGCGGGGAGGAGGAGGAGGGTGCAGCCGCCGGCCATCGGGAGCGAGGCCGCGGCGCCGCCCGCGAACAGGACCGCGGCGCCCCCGCCGAGCCCGCCCGTGATCTCCAGCTCGAGCGAGGCGCCGGGGACGGCGCAGCCGGAGACGGCGAGCGCGGGGACGAACCCTCCGCTCCCCGGGCAACCGTTGCCGTAGGTCGAGGTCGATCCGCACGGCCGGGACCACGCCTTCGCCTCGCCCGACAGGTTGCCGCCGTCGTCGGCCGCGTACGCGCCGCCGATCCAATCGCCGAACCCGTCGGCGTCGAGGTCTCCCGCGTGCGCCGCGGCGTGTCCGAGCAGGTCGGACGCGGCGTCGCCGTCGACCGTCCAGAGGAGGGCTCCGTCCTGCCCGGAGAGGACGCTGACCCGGCCCGCATCCGCGGCGCCGTCGTCGTCGCGAGGCGCCCCTACGACCACGTCGGGAACGCCGTCGCCGTCGACGTCGCGCCCGCCGTCCACGGCGGTGCCGAACTCGTCGCCGGCCGAGTCGCCCAGCCACTCGTGGAGCAGGAAGCCGTTGATGCCGGAATAGAGGCGGACCGAGCCGGTGCCGACTCCGTTCGTCGTGTCGTCGTCCGGCGCGCCGACGAGGACGTCGGTGAAGCCGTCCTCGTTCACGTCGCCGGCGCCCGACACGGCCCATCCCGAGCGGTCGAGCCCGAACGGCGCCGGCCACCAGTGCAGGATCGCGCCGTCCTGTCCCGAGAACGTCTTCGCGCCGCCGTTGGCGTTGTTCACCGGCGAGCCGGCCAGGACGTCGACGAACCCGTCGAGGATCGTGTCCCCGGGCCCCGCGACCGACCAGCCGAGGTTCTCGCCGTTCTGGCCGGTCTGATACCGGAGGAGCGCGCCGGTCACTCCGCTGTAGACCGTGACCTCGCCCCGACCCGAGGCGCCGTATCCCGCGCCGACGACGACGTCGTCGTGCCCGTCCGAGTCGAGGTCGCCGAGGGAGGCCACGTCGACACCGAACCAGTCTCCGTTCACCTGCCCCGAGAACGTGTGCAGCGCGGCGCCCGACGCGCCGGAGTGGACGCGCGCGTAGCCGCGCTCGAAGAGGGCCTCGGGGGCGCCGACGATCACGTCGGCGAACCCGTCGGCATCGACGTCCCCCGCCGTCGAGACGGCGTAACCGAACCTGTCCCCGGCGTTCCCGTCGATCAGGTGGAGCGTGGAGCCGTCGAGGCCGGACAGGATCCGCGCGCTCCCGGAATCGAGGCCGTTGTTGTCGTCGCGGATCGCGCCGACGATGACGTCGGCGAATCCGTCGGCGTCCACGTCGCCGGCCGCGGCGACGGAGAACCCGAAGCGGTCTTCGTTGAAGTCTCCCGCGCGTTCCAGGAGCAGTTCCTGTGCCGCGAGGTCGTCCGCGAGGGCGACGAGGGCGAGCGCGGCGGAGAGCGAGGCGAGGCGAAGGTCGAACATGAGGGTCTCCGGTCGGGGCGGGCGATCGAGGAGGCCGTCCGCGAGCCCGGGCGGCGCTTCAGCCGCCGAGCGTGAGGGTCAGTCCGCGCGTGAAGGAGGCGCCGTGCGACGCGCCCGGGTCGACCTCGAGCACCTGGAGTCGCAGCGACGCGCCGCAGAGGGTCGCGTCGTACGGGATCTGTCCGGTCAGGACGAAGCCGGAGGCGGCCATCGGCAGCGGGTTCGCGAGGGCGGGGAGGAAGTCGACCAGGATCGTCCCGCCGAGCGGCGTCGCGATCGTGGCCGCCTGCGCGCCGACGAGGGGGAAGGCCGTCGTCGCGGCGCCACGGGAGTTCCCGACGAAGACGTCGATCGTCGCGCCCGTCACGGGCGGGTCGAGCGCCGCGATCGGCGGGACGCCGAACGTCCCGGGCCAGCCCGCTCCGTAGACGGACGAGGTCGCCGCGTCGTTCGGGCAGAGCGGCGCCGGCGGATCGCACGCCCAGTCGACGAGGTTCTCGGCCAGCTTCACGTTCTCCGGGGCGGTCATCTGCGCGGCGAGGAACGGGACCGACCCGAACACGGCGATGCGCCCGCCCGCGGTGAAGCCGGTGCTCGGCTCGAGGACCGCGAGGTACGGATTGGAGGTGCTCGAATCGGCGAGGAGCAGCGCGTCCGCCCCGAACGAGAAGGTCGAGTTCGGCGCGTATCCGAACGACGCGATCCCCTGCGCGATCGGGTGCGACGCGACGACGGTCGCGGTCGATCCGATCCCGATCCCGGCGTAGCCGGAGACGCCGTAGACCGCGGTGAACGACGCCGCCGCGGGCAGGCTGTCGGCGCGCGCCGTCACGATCAGGGTCCCTCCGTCGGCGATCCAGTTCGCCAGCGCCGCCTTCTCCGCGATCGAGAGCGCGCCGCTCGCGGCGTCGAGCTGCGACGTGTAGAAGACGTCGATCTCGGCCAGGGCGGCGGGCGTGAGCGCCGACGTCGACGGGACGATCGTGCCGCCGCGCGCGACGATGATCTCGCGCAGCTTCTGCTGCGACGAGCCGGTGGTGAGCGACGTCACCGCCGAGGGGATGCGGGAGACGTCGAAGCTCCCCCAGACACAGCCCGTCGGCACGAACCCGCTCGCCCACTTCGCGACGTCGAAGGCGAGGTGCTGATTCGCGTCCCCGAACACGCGCGGACTGGTGAAGACGTCGGGATCTCCGACCACGACGATGCGCCCCCCGGCGGTGAACCCCGTGGAGGGTTCGAGGACCGCCATCAACGGGTTGTCGCCGCCGCCGTCGTCCGCGAGCAGCAGGGCGTCGGGGCCGTGGGTGAACGTCACGTTCGACGCGTACGAGAACCCGTCGGCCTGGTCCGTGAGCGGGTGGGCGGCGACGACGTCTCCGGTCGCGGCGTTCGAGATCGCCGTGTACCCCGAGACGCCGAAGGGAGCCGTGATCGTGTCGTAGACCGCCGGCGCGGCGGCGTCCGCGGTCACCACGAGCGTCCCGCCGGCGGCGATCCACGCGCCGAGGGCCGACTGCTCGTTCGGCGTGAGCGATCCGGTGTTCGCCGCCAGACGGGAGGTGAAGAAGACGTCGACCCCGTCGAGGTAGCCGGCGTCCAGGAGGTGCGTCCCGGGTCCGACCTCGCCGCCGGCGCAGGCGACGATCGCTCGGAGCTCCTGGAACGTCGAGCCGGAGTCGAGCGCGTCCTCGGCCTGGGCCACCCGGGTCGAGGAGAAGCTCCCCCAGACCGCGCCCGCGTCGAGAACCGGCGCGGCCGAGAGCAGCCAAAGGAAGGCGAGGACGGCGGGAAGCCGGTTCGGGAGGGAGCGATTCATGGGGGGTCTCCGATCCTCGAGTCCACCGATCGTACGGGAGGAGCCGGTGGAAAGGGGTGCGCTCTCCGGTCCAGGTGCCGGAGGCGGGCGCCTCCGCGACGGTCCCGCGCCAGGCGGCTCCGCCGG
>JAUIEL010000475.1 GCA_030428825.1 bacterium | reverse complement strand
CTCCGCCACCCTCGGCGACACGCGCGCGACCAACCAGGTCTTCCGCGTCCGCTCGCTCGACGACTGGCTCCGCCTCGGCTGATCGACCGCCCGCTCGGCCCCGCCGCCTCCCGACGCCGCCCCCCCCGCCGCCGATGCGAGCGGCCCGGCGAAGGGTCTCCCCCGCGCCGGGCCGCTCGAGCGACGTTCCGTCCCCGCTCAGTGGACGTTCATCTCCAGCCCGTTCGACGCGCCGAACGCGCCGTTCGGCGCCTGCGCGTCGGCGACGAGCGTCTGGAAGAAGACCGAGACCAGCGGCGACGTGGCCGGGATCGTGCCCGCGATCAGGAGCTGACCGTTGGCGCCGATCGTGACCGGCGTCCCCGCGCCGACCAGGGTCCCGACGAGGAGCGAGCAGCCGGCCGCGAACGGGACGTTCGCCTGGGCCGCGCCGATCAGGAAGAGGCCGGACGCGTTCGGGGCGCCGGTGGCGGTCAGGGTGACGGTGCCGTTCAGGACCGCGTTCCCCGCGCCGGCGAGCGTCGGGACGACGGCGCCGCCGCAGCCCGCGCCGTAGGTCGTGAAGCTCGGGACCGTGCCGTTGGTCGCCGGCGTCATGTTGTTCGAGTCCTCGTTCGAGATCGCGAGGTCGAGGTCGCCGTCGAGATCGAAGTCGCCCGCGACGACGTCGGCCGGGCCGGTGCCGACCGCGAACGCGCCGGCCGCGGCGAGGGCGCCGGTCCCGGAGTTGGCGAGCAGCGTGACGGAGTCGGAGTCGGTGTTCGCGGTCGCCACGTCGAGGTCGCCGTCGCCGTCCGCGTCGAAGATCGCCATCCCGTGCGGGTCGAGGCCGGTCACCGCGAGGCCGAGGTTGTTCAGGACGAGCGGACCGTCGTTCCGGAGGACCGTGACGCCGTTCTGACCCGCGTTGCCGCGAGACACGACCAGGTCGACGTCGCCGTCGCCGTCCATGTCGGCCATCTCGACCGCGTTCGGACGGGTGAGCCCGATCGTCAGCGCGGTCGTGAACGTCGCCGCCCCGCCGTTCGTGTGGATCGTCACCGTGTTCGAGTCGTGGTTCGTCACCGCGAGGTCGTCGTCGCCGTCGCCGTCGATGTCGCCGGCCGCGACCCAGCGCGGGTCGGCGCCGACCGCGAACGACCCGATGGTCGTGAAGACGCCGCCGGTCTGCGTGATGATCGAGACGCTGTTCGCCTCGCGGTTCACGCACGCCAGGTCCATGTCGCCGTCGCCGTCGAGGTCGCTCGCCGTGATGCTGCGCGGCTTGGTGCCGGCGGTCGCGGTGCCGACGATCGAGAAGTTCGCCGCGCCGCCGTTCGCGAGGATCGAGACGGTCGGCGTGTTGCCGTTCGCGGAGGCGAGGTCGAGGTCGCCGTCGCCGTCCATGTCGAAGGCGACCACGTCCTCCGCCTGGCCGCCGACGGGGATCGAGCCGGCCGCCACCAGCGTGGAGCCGTTCGAGAGGAAGAGCGACAGCGAGTTCGTGTCGCTGTTGGCGACGACGACGTCGGCGTCGCCGTCGCCGTCGAAGTCGCCGCTCGCCATGCCCTGCGGCTCCTGGAAGGTCGGCAGCGCCGCGCCGGGCGTGAAGGTGATCTGCGCCGTCGCGACGGCGGGGACGAGGAGGGAGGCGGCGGTCGCCGTGAGGATCTTGTGAAGCATGTTCCTACCTGAGGGAGAGTTGGGGGAGTGTGTCTGTCCGCATCGGGACGATGCACCCCGCGTGCCAACCCGCTCCGGCGCCGACGAAGACGCCCCCGGCCGCGAACGGACGGGGGCGTCTCGCAACCGGAGCCCCGAAGCTCCGGAATCGAAACGTTCAGTCGAGCCAGCCCGCGACCGGCGCCGGGGCGCCGACCGGCGCCGTGAACGAGCCGTCGGCGGCGACCGCGTACGTCGTCGTCCCTCCCGCGGCGGCGGCGGAGAAGAGGACGCGCCCGTCCGCGCTGAATCCGACGCCCGCGGCGTTCGCGTACGGCCCGCCCGGCGCGAGCGCGAGCGCGCCGGTGTCGCGATGGATCGACCCGACGAAGTCGAGCCCTCCCACGTCGGCGACGAAGTGGATCACGCGGCCGCCCGTCCCCGCGCGCACCTCGTCGAACCGGACGCCGGGAGGGGGCGCGATCACCGCCCGCGGCGCCGCTCCGCCGTCGACCTCCACCACGAGGTCGAACGCCGGCAGCTCCACGCGGCCGACGTACCTCCCCGACCGGCCGGACGACCAGACCGGCGGCGCGGTCAGCC
Organism: bacterium; assembly: GCA_030428825.1. Classification (GTDB taxonomy): domain Bacteria; phylum Planctomycetota; class B15-G4; order B15-G4; family JADJEK01; genus JAUIEL01. Next base: position 3,394 of record JAUIEL010000475.1, on the reverse strand, counting down.
CGGAGAGGACGAGTCCGCCCGCCCCGGCGCCGTCGACGTGGTGGAGGTCGAACCCCCCGCCGACGCCCGTCCGATCGTCGACCACGGACCGGCCGGTCGTCATCTCGACCGACGTCTCGATGTCGATCGTCGCGGCGTTCGGATAGACCGGCGCCGAGACGCCCGACGTCTGGGTCAGGTTCTTCGTCGCGAGCCCGCCGCCCGGGAGGAGCTCCGCCTGGTACAGGTCCGCGTTCTGGTTGCCGCTGTCGGCGAAGAACCGGAACCGCGCGAGCCCGTCCCCGAGCAGCCCGCTCGGGTTGTCGATCGACGTGTCGAAGAGCGCGTCCCCGGTCACCTGGACCGGCGTCGACCCCGGCGCGGTCGCCTGGAGGAACACCTCGTCCTGCCCGGCGATCTCGCGCAGGAACGCCACGACCGATCCGTCCGCGGAGACGCCGAGGTACGGACCGAGCACCTCCTCGGGGATCCAGCCCGGCGGCGTCAGCTCGGACGGCGCCCCGGTCACGTTCCGGATGCCGCCGGCGTCGACGACGTACAGGTCCGCGAGCGCCTCGTCGATCCCGGCCAGGAAGACGAGCGTCGACCCGTCGGCCGACACCAGGAGCTCCTCCGACGTCTCCAGCGCCGTCGAGCCGCCCGAAGGAGGGATCGCGACGATCTGGAGCCCCGCCGAGCCGTCGTCCGGACAGTTCGCGAGCCGATCCTCGAAGACGCACCAGAGTTCGTTCCCGAAGAACGTGAAGCTGATGCCGTCGACCTCGTCGTCCCCGGGGCCGGTCAGTTCGCGCGCCAGACCGCCGCCGGCCAACGTGCCTCTCACGGCGAGGAGCCAGGCGTCCGTGTACCCGAAGTCGCCGACCTCGGGCGCCGACACCGCGATCCGCGTCGCGTCGGGCGAGACCCCCACGATCGGCTCGAACGGGTCGATCGCCTGGCCGGGGCCGAGACCGGGACGCTCCAGCAGGACGCGGACGCGGCCGTTCCCGAGCAGCGCCGCGAAGCCGAACGTCGGGCCGCCCCGGCGGTAGTGGACGATCAGCGTGCCGTCCCGGTCCGGGAGGCGGAGGGCCGGCACGCCGGGACCGACGGTGACCGGCTGCGGTCGCGTCGGGTCGGCGGCGTGGACCGCCGCGTGCCCCGAAGGGATCAGCGGCAGGAACTCGCAGCCGACGAGCGCGGGGACCAGGGTCGCCGACGACCCGACCAGGCGGACCGACTCGAGGGTGAGGTTCGTCGCCGACGGCCCGGAGACACGGTAGGCCGCGTCCTGGGCCGACCCGACGGTCGAAGCGGCCAGCAGGAGCGCGACGGGGAGGATCTTCGCGTGGAGGGACATGACTCGAGAATCGCAAGAAACGCGCCCATGTGCAAATCGCCGACCGGAACCGGATCGGGAACACAGGCGCCGCGAACGTCTCGAACGCGGACGGAACCGTCTTCCTTCAGGACTTCCGGCGCCGGCGCGACGGCGGAACCTCTTGCGAGAGCCCGTACTTCTTCAGCTTGACGTAGAACGCCGCGCGGGAGATCTCGAGCCGGCGCGCCGCCTCCTCGCGATTCCCGCCGGTCTCCTGGAGCGCCAGGCGGATCGCGTCCTTCTCGATCTCGTGGATCGGCTTCACGGTGACGACCGCCCCCTCGGGACGGACGCCGGCCCCCGCCTCGAGCTCGAGGTGGCGGGTCCCGATCTCGTCCCCTTCGGTCAGGTGGTAGAGGCGGGTCACCTCGTTCGCGAGCTCCCGGACGTTTCCGGGCCAGTCGTGGGCGGCGAGCCGGGCGGTCAGCTCCCGCGAGAACCGCTTCTCGGTCTCCCCCCGTTCGTTCAGCCGGCGCAGGAAGAGGTTCGCGAGCGCCGGGATGTCGGCCCGACGGCGGCGGAGCGGCGGGAGACGGACGAGGACGCCCTTGATGCGGTAGTACAGGTCCTCGCGGAACTCCTTCTCCTCGACCATGCGGCCGAGATCGCGGTGCGTGGCGCAGACGAGGCGCACGTTCACCGGCCGGGGATCGACGGCGCCGACCGGACGGACCGCCCCCTCCTGGATCACCCGCAGGAGCTTCGCCTGCAGCGGGAGCGGCATGTCGCCGATCTCGTCGAGGAACAGCGTTCCGCCGTCCGCCCGCGCCACGAGCCCGTCGCGATCCCGGTCGGCGCCCGTGAACGCACCCTTCACGTGCCCGAAGAACTCGCTCTCCAGCAGGTTCTCGGGGACCGCCGAGCAGTTCTCGGCCACGAACGGCCCGGCCGCCCGGGCGGACGAGTCGTGCAGCGCCCGCGCCGCGACCTCCTTGCCGACCCCGCTCTCCCCGAGCACGAGGACCGGCACGTCCGTCGGCGCCACCCGCGCGATCAACCGGAAGACGTCCTTCATCTCGTCGCTCTCGCAGACGATCGTCGGCGCGGGCGCCTTCCCCTCGGTCGCCAGCCGCCGCCGGACCTCGTCGAGCGCCCGTTCGCTCCGCTCGGCGCGGGTCGTCAGCTCGGCGTTCAGCCGCTCGATCTCCTGACGGCGCTCGAGGTTCCCGATCGCGATCGCGGCCTGTCCGGCGAGCGCCTCCAGCAGGTCGAGGTTCCTCGCCGTGAACGCTCCCTCGCGGATCGGGTTGTCGACGTAGACCGCCCCCTGGGTCCCGGACTCGGTGCGGAACGGGGCGCAGAGGACCGAGCGGAGGTCGAGCTCCTCGATCGACCGGTGCCCCATCAGGCGCGGATCGGTCCGGGCGTTCGCCGTCAGCACCGGCCGTCCCTGGCGGACCGCGTCGAGGACGATCGTGCGGCTCACCTCCTCGCTGGCGGGGTCGACCTCCTCCGACCGGCACTCGAACGCGACCCGCCCGTCGCGCAGCAGCAGCAGGAAGCCGCGTCGCCCGCCGGTCAGCCGGACGGCGTCCTCGAGGAGCCGCTCGAGCAGGCGGTCGAGGTCCGACTCGCGCTGCAGCGCGCGGTTGATCGCCACGAACGTCCGGAACACCTCGTCGGGCACGCCCTCGGTGGTGACGCGGCCGCCGTACGCTCCGGGAGTCGGACTCCGGGTCGTTTCGTCGTTCATGACGAGGCGGGGAGCAAGGCGGGTGCCGAGCAGGACGTCGGCCCTCCGCTCGGCCGGGACGTCGTCCGGGAGGAGGACCTCGGCGAGCGCCCGCGCCGCGTCGGCGACGAGGTCCCCGGCCCGCTCGGACGACCGCGCGGCGACGAACGGGACGGCCTCGAGCGCGGCCTTCGCCCGTTCGACCGGCATCCCGATCGACCTCGCGGCGTCGCGCGCGGCGAGGAAGAGCGAGATCGCCTCCTCCGGCGCGACCGCGGCGGCGAGGAGGCCCGCGACCCGCATCCGGAGCGGCTCCAGGCGGGGCGTGACCGCGCCGGTCCCGCCGTCGAGCCAGCGCCTCG
>JAUIEL010000474.1 GCA_030428825.1 bacterium | reverse complement strand
CTCGACCTCGAGCTCCGACATGAGGGCGAAGAAGTTCCGGTCCCACTCGGGGCGCATCGCGTCGACGAGGTCCTGGGTCTGGAACGGCTCCCGGAGGGGACGGGAGAGGAGGAATCCGCCGACCACGAACGAGACCGGCAGCGATCCGAGGTAGATCACGGCGCAGGCGAACGCGGTCTTCTTGAGGAGGGGAGGGATCATGGTCCCTGCATGGATCGTCCGGACCGCGGTACGAGTTGAGGCGAATCGGCGGAATCCCGGGGCCCCGTCGTCCCGATCCCGGACCGGCGCCCGGAGGGATCGTCCGGGCGCCGGGGGCTCCGGTTCAAGACGAGGCGTCCGGGTGTCGAAAGCGAGTCGGAGGTGCGCTCGGGCTTTGGCGTTACACTGGTCGAGCGACGAAGAAGCGAACCCATCCGGCCGGACATGAGTCGATCCCCACTCGACGTCACCATCCTCGTCCCCGTCTTCAACGAGGAGGACAACGTGCGCGAGCTCGTGCGCGGGATCGACGTCGTCATGAAACGGACGGGACGGAGCTACGAGATCCTGTTCGTGGACGACGGCAGCACCGACCGCACGGTCGACCGCCTCGAGGCCCAGACGCGGGAGACCGCGTTCCTGCACCTCGTCCGGCTGCGACGGAACTTCGGCCAGACCGCGGCGCTCGCGGCGGGGTTCGACCGCGCGCGCGGCCGGTACATCGTGACGATGGACGGAGACCTCCAGAACGACCCCGAGGACATCCCGACGTTCCTCTCCCTCCTCGACGAGGGGTACGACCTGGTCTGCGGCTGGCGACGAGAGCGGAAGGATCGGTTCTTCTCGCGGCGTCTGCCGTCGCGGATCGCGAACCGGCTCCTCTCGATGCTGACCGGCGTGCGCGCGCACGACTTCGGCTGCGCGTTGAAGGGGTACCGGGCGTCGTTCGTGAAGGCGCTGCCGGTCTACTCCGAGATGCATCGCTACATGCCGGCGCTCGCCGGTTCGGTCGGCGCGCGCGTGACGGAGGTCGTGGTCCGCCACCACCCGCGTCGTCACGGCCGGTCGAAGTACGGGATCAACCGGACGTTCCGGGTCCTGTACGATCTCGTCGCGCTCCGGATGCTGACCCGGTTCGCGGCGCACCCGCTGCATTGGTTCGGGCTCTGGTCGATCCCGTGCTTCTCGTTCGCGGCGATGGTCTTCCCGTTCACCTACATCGACCACACGAAGGGGACGTTCATCGACTCCTCGACCGTGGTCTTCCCGACGATCCTGATCCTGCTGGTCTATCTCGGGTTCTACTTCCTCATGCTCGGTCTGCTCGCCGAGCTGGCGGTCAACGTCCTGCGGCACACGCCGCGCTACGTCCTCCGCCTCGACGAGCCCGCCGTGGAGAGCGCCGCATGACCGGACCGAGCGACCCCGCCGCCCGCCCGCCCGCCGGAGCGAAGGCGCCGCCGGAGGCGCGACGCCCGAAGGTGAGCGTCGTCATCCCGCTCGGCGACCGCGTCGACGAGCTCGGCGAGGTGCTCGAGCGGTTCGGGCACGAGCTCGACGCCCGGGGCGTCGCGAGCGAGTTCATCGTCGTGCTCGACGGGGTCTCCGACGACGTGTTCCGGGAGGCGCGCGCGGCGCGGCCGGCCGGCGCGAACGTGCGGCTGGTGCGGCTGAACCATCCGTTCGGCGAGTCGATCGCGTTCTCGGCCGGGTTCCGGATCACCGCGGGCGACATCATCGTCACCCTCCCGCCGTACATGCAGATCGAGCCGGCGGACATCCACCGCGTGCTCGACGCGATGGACGAGGGGCTGGACGTCGTGGCCGGGTGGCGCTTCAAGCGGGTCGACCCGCTGCTCAACCGGGTCCAGTCGCTCTTCTTCAACTCGGTGATGAAGGTCCTGACCGGCGTCCGGCTGCACGACATGAACTGCCCGGTCCGCGCGATCCGCCGGAAGGTGCTGGAGGACGTGACGATCCAGGGCGACCTCGTCCGGTTCCTGCCGATCATGGCGCACCGGCACGGGTTCCGGGTCGGCGAGGCGAAGGTCCGCCACCTGCGCGAGTCGGGGAAGAGCGGCTTCTTCGGGATCGGCGTCTACATCCGCCGATTCCTCGACGTCATCAACCTCCTCTTCCTCTCGAAGTTCACGCGGGCGCCGCTCCGATTCTTCGGCGTGGGAGGGTTCTTCGCGTTCCTCGCCGGCTTCGTGATCTGCGCGTGGCTGTCGGTCGACTACCTGTTCGCGGGCGGCGAGCCGCTCCGGAACCGGGCCACCCTCGTCGCCGGCGTGATGCTGATCACGCTCGGGGTGCAGATCTTCGCGATCGGGTTGGTCGGGGAGATGATCATCTACCTCCAGGCGAAGAACCTGAAGGAGTACCGGACGTTCGACGAGCACGAGGTGACGGCGCGGTCGGCGCGCCGGAAGCGGAAGGGGCGCGGCAGCTCCGCGAGCGGCGCGAGCCCCGCGGGCGAGGCGAGCGGCGGGGGCGGCGAGGGGGCCGGGGACGAGAGCCCGGCGTCGTCGCGCGGAGTCGGGGCCAAGGTCGAAGGTTGAGCGTCTCCGGGGGAGGCGGTCCGGAGGAGGGCCGGGGCGGGACGTGGATCGTCCTGCTCGTCGCGGTGCTGCTGCGGGCGCCGTTCCTGGGCGGCGCGCACGGCATCGACGACGACGAGTTCTACTCCCTCCGCAACTCGGAGAACCTGCTGGCGACGCCGACGCCGGCGGCGGTGAAGGCGTGGCCGGTGACGTTCGCGGCCTCGCGCGCCGTGACCGAGGTCTGCGGGCTGTCGCCGTTCTCGCTCCGCCTGCTGCCGTTCCTCTGCGGAGTGCTGGCCCCGCTCTTGCTGTTCCGGATCGGGCGTCGCTTCGTCGGGCCACGGGCGGCGCTGCTCGCCGCGCTCCTCCTGGCGGTCTGGCCGTGGCACCAGTACTACAGCGGCCTCGCCCGGTACTACGCGCCGCTCTTCCTCTTCTCGCTCCTCGTGCTCGATCGGCTCGACCGACTGCTGACCGGCCCGCGGCGGGGCGACGCGGCGGCGTTCGTCCTCTGGCTCGTCCTGGCGATGGCGACGCACTCGACGGGGATCCTCGCGGTCGGCGGGGCGGTGGTCGCGCTCCGGAGCGCGCGGCGTCTCCGACGCGGCGCGGTCCTCCTGATGTTCGGCGCGGTGGTCGCGCTCGCGGCGACGGTCTTCCTCGTGCCTTCGCTCTCCGGGCCGATCCTCCACGTGATCTCCGGCGCCGGCGGGCACGGGTACGACGCGGTCCACTTCGCGATGAGCCTCGCGATGAACGTCACGCCGCTGGTCGGGCTCCTCGCGATCGCCGGCGCGGTGACCCTCGTCGCGCGGCGCGGCGAGCGGTCGGCGTTCCTCGTCGCGTCGGCGGCGGCGCCGGTCGCGGCGCTGGTCGGGCTGGTGCTCGTCGGCGGGGTGGAGGTGCAGGCGCGGTACGCGATGGCCGGGATGCCGGCGGTGCTGCTCCTCGCCGGGGCGGGCGCCGCGCGTCTGCTCGGGCCGCTGTTCGACGCGGGGCGGCTCCCGCGGCTGGCGGCGGCCGGGGTGCTGGTGGTGCCGCTCCTGCCGGGCGCGGCGTCGAACCTGATCGACGGGAACCGGCATGACGTCGCCGGGGCGGCCCGACGGCTGGCCGAGGACCTCGACGCGGAGACGATCGTCTTCGCGGAGGGGCACTCGCTCTACGTGATGGAGCTGTGGGGGCTCGATCGGCGGCTTCCGCCCGGCGAGGGGGATCCGCCGTTCCCGCGCGAGCTCGAGGAGTCGCCGCCGACCGAGGAGCAGCTCCGGGCGGTGGCGCGGCACCGCGGCGGGACGCGGTTCGCGCTACCGGACAACGTGTTCGAGACGCTCCCGGAGCGGGGGGAGGCGTCGTACCAGGCGTGGCTCCGCGAACGGACGGTGGTGGTCGACCGGATCGGGCGGCGGCGGCTCGACTATCCGCGGAACGTGATCACGATCTACCGGACCCGCGAGGAGGACGGGACGTGACGGTGCGGACGGCGACGGCCGGCGAGGGGGACGCGCTCGACGCGTTCGTGCGCGGACACGCCGACGGGACGTTCTTCCATCTCTCCGGATGGCGGGACGAGGTGCGGCGGTTCTCCGGGCACGCGGGCGAGGTGCTCGTGGTCGAGCGTCCGGGCGCGGAGATCGCGGGGATGTTGCCTCTGTTCCTCGTGAGGTCGCCGCTGCTCGGTAAGGCGCTCGTCTCCGTGCCGTGGGCGGTCTACGGCGGGGTGGTCGCCGACGACGAGGCGGCGGCCGGGGCGCTGATCGAGGCGGCGAAGGCGCGCGCCGAGGAGGTCGACGCGTCGTACGTCGAGCTGCGGCACCTGCACGCGGGGAAGACGGCCGCCAGCGGGCTGCCGGCGAGCGACCTGTACGTCACGTTCCTGAAGGACCTGCCGGACGACCCGGAGGAGTGCCTCGGGACGATCCCGCGGAAGTCGCGCGCGTCCGCGCGGCAGGCGAGGGACCGCCACGGGATGGAGTTCGCGGAGGGGATCGAGCACCTCGACGCGTTCTACGAGCTGTTCGTCGAGAACAAGCGGTCGCTGGGGTCGCCGGTCTTCGGGCGGGCGTGGTTCGCGGCGCTGGCGGAGCGGTTCGGCGACGACGTGATCGTGGCGGTGGTGCGGCACGAGGGGGAGGTGATCGCGGCGGTCCTGTCGTTCGTCCACGCCGGGTGCGTGATGCCGTACTACTCCGGGGCGAAGCCGGGGACGGAGCGGCTCGGGTCGATGAACTACATGTACTGGAAGGTGATGGAGTCCGCGGCGCGACGCGGGCTCTCGCGGTACGACTTCGGGAGGAGCCGCGCGGGGACCGGCGCGGCGTCGTTCAAGAAGAACATGGGGTTCGAGCCGACGCCGCTCACGTACGAATACGTGCTGAGAGGCGACGCGGAGATCCCGAGCGTCAATCCGTCGAATGCGAAGTACGACCTGGTGCGGAAGGTCTGGAGCCGGCTGCCGATGCCGGTGGTGAAATGGCTGGGGCCGCGGTTGATGAAGGGGCTGCCTTAGGGGAGCAGGGGAGAGCAGGGGAGAGCAACGAGAGCAAGAGAGAGGGCGCTCGCGCGGAGGGGGAGCGGCCTCGGAGAGGAGCGAGGATGCGTGCGACGGGGCTGGTGTGGGGGGGCACGGTGGGGCTCGCGGGGTGCGGGGACGGGGAGAGGGACGGGAACGGAAGAGAAGACGTCGTCGGGGCGGCGGTCGAGGAGGTCGAGGGGGGGCCGGAGTCGATCGACGCGGTCGAGGAGGAGATCGCGGCGTTCGCGGGGGAGGTGAGGAGCCCGGAGCGGTTCGCGCTGGAGTGTCGGGCGGCGCGGGCGAAGGATCCGCGGTGGGCGTGGTCCTGGAGAAAGGTCGCGCCGGCGGGGAAGGCGCCGAAGTTGGAAGCCGAGGCGGAACGGTGGAAGGACTTTCCGGATGCCTGGTTGTTCCCGGACGAGCGGCCGGTGATCTGGAAGGAGCTGCCGGACAAGGAGTGACCGGGAGGGGTCGGGGTGGTCTCCGGGCGGGGGAGCTCCGGTTCGGGGTCTGGCCAGGCCGTTGGGGCGCCCACCCCGGCCCGTCCGTCGCCGTCACCATCGCTCCTGAGGTCCTTCGGATGCGAGCGATGGTGACGGCGACGGACG